>JBBSUJ010000007.1:0-62615 GCA_038235025.1 Burkholderiales bacterium | reverse complement strand
TCTCCCAAAGGGAGAGGGAGTAAGTCACGACCGCTGAATGACGCTAAGGCGCACATAGTTGGCTGCTGGGCTGTTGGGCTGTTGGGCTGTTGGGCTGTTGGGTTGTTCGGTTATTCGGTTATTCGGTTATTCGGTTATCCGGCTGTCCGGCTGTCCGGCTGTCCGGCTGTCCGGAACCCTAAATCCCCTGTGGCTGCGCCAAGGAGCGCAGGTGCTGGCGGAAAAGGGCTTGCGCCTGTTTGAGCGCCAACGGCGCGAGTTCGAGCAAGACCTCGCCAGTGCCGAGCACCGAAGGTTGCCCCGCGCAACGCGCGGGGTCGCAGACAGTGGGGCCGCCTTTTCTTTGGTAACTTTCTTTTGGCGACGCAAATGAAAGTTACCGCGCCGCCGGGCGCACACCCCGGCATCCGCGCTACGAACAAGAGCAAGCGCTAATCGACGTCACTGCCCTCACCCCAACCCTCTCCCAAAGGGAGAGGGAGTAAGTCACGACCGCCAAGCAAAGTGAAGGGAAGACCCCGCCCACACACTCATCAACACTGACTGAAATCAGGCTTCCTCTTCTCCATAAACGCCCCAAACGCCTCCCGCGCTGCAGGCTCGCGCAACATGCGCGTAAAACTGGCCCCTTCCACTGCCACACGCTCCATCACCACCGCCTCCTGCCCGAGCTTCATCAACCGCTTGGTCTCCACCAGCGACGACAACGGCTTGGCCGCCAACTTGCGCGCCTGCGCCTGCGCCACGTTGTTGCATTCGGTAGGCACCACCACCCGGTTCACCAGCCCCACTTCCAACGCCGCTTCCGCCATAAACGGCTCGCCCAACAGCAATGCCTCAGACGCACGCTGGTGACCCATCAAACGCGGCACCAACATGCTGGATGCGGCTTCCGGGCACAAGCCCAAGTTAACAAACGGCAAAGAAAACGCCGCGTTGTCTCCGGCGTATACCAAGTCGCAATGCAGTAACAAGGTGGTGCCAATGCCCACCGCCGGGCCGCACACCGCCGCCACCAGAGGCTTGGAGAAACGCGCAATCGCACGCAAAAAGCGGTAGACGGGAGCGTCCTCCGACACGGGCGGGTTCTTCAAAAAATCTTCAATGTCATTGCCGGCGCTAAACACCGAAACATGGCCCTGGAACACCACCACCCGCACGGCAGCATCTTGCTCGGCGGCATCCAGCGCATCGGCCAGCGCGGCGTACATCGCGGTATTGATCGAGTTCTTGCGCTCAGGGCGGTTGAAGGTCAGCGTGCAAACGCCGGCTTCGGTGTGCTGAAGAATGTCGTGTGCAGATTCAGTCATATGCATGGAGGCCAAGCCTCACTCCTTGTAGTAAACGATTTGGTGGCTGGTGGCGAGCAAGATGCCCGCCTCGTTCCACAGCTGCGCGGTCTGATCAAAAAACCCGTTGCGAAACGCCTGCGCGCGCTTGGCCCAGCAGGTAGCCGTCGCCCGTAGCCGCAAGCTCGTCAGTCGTAGCGTGAAAGTAGACCGTCATGGACACCGTGCCCGCAGGCACTTGGTGCGCGCGGCGCAACCATACGCGGGGAAAGAAAACGTCGGCCAAAGCGGCCAGGCTACAGACATCCAGCGGCCGAGGCGGCGCATCGCGCATCCACACTGGCGACAGGCTGTGCTCCCCACTGCCATCCCACACGGGCGGCAGATCACCCTCTACCGGTCGCAGCTCATAGCGTTGCAGCCACCCGGCATCAAAGTCCGGCTGGGCCTTGGGCACCTGGTGGGGCAATAGAACCACCGGTGCCTGCATATCGCTCGTGCCCCAGGTGTTTCGCCGAACAGCGGTGACGGCGGTGCCCGTAATCGTCACCACCGGACTTCCATCCACACCCGCTTGCAAAATGGACAAGGTCCAATGCTGGGTGGATCGGTTGGTACGCACCGGTAACGCATGCACTTCGTATGCACCCGCCGCCAACGCACTGCCGTAATTCGCGTTGAGCGATAGCACCTCACCCAGCACATCCGGGTGCGGGAACACCGCCCGCACCAACACCGCCGCCGTGATGCCCCCAAACGGCCCCACCATGTTCCAGTACGCCGCAGGCGCTTCGCCAAGGTAGTGCCCCGGCGCATCACTCTGCAGCGTCAGGGCCACGTCGAACGGATGGGGAGCGTCGATATTCATGAGATCCAAAAAACGAACGACATTGCGAGCCGCGAGAAGCGCGTTGCTTTAAGTTGCGGACACTACGCTCTGCCTGCAGAAATGCTCTTTGAGCACGGCATCACAGGCGGGGTGACCAGTCATGCGGACGGAGAGCGGAAACCGCAATCACTTTCCAGTAATAAGACATTCCGCGAATCGACCAACGCCCCGTCCCGTGTCCAGCAACACCGCACTCACGGGCGTAGAGAGCGCCTGGCAGGCTAGGCGGACCGAGCACAGCCACCGGAACGTACTTCCGGTACGTGAGGATGGCGCGCACCGCCCAACGACGCATGGCAGTCGCTCGGTAGCCAGCTAAACACTCTCGAAGATGCCGGCGGCGCCTTGTCCCATGCCCACACACATGGTGACCATGCCGTACTTCAGCTTGTTGCGCCGCATCGCATGGATCACCGTCGCCGCCCGAATCGCCCCGGTCGCGCCCAGCGGATGCCCGAGCGCAATCGCGCCACCCATGGGGTTGACCTTGGCAGGGTCCAGCCCCAGCGTATTCATCACCGCAATCGACTGCGCCGCAAAGGCCTCGTTCAGCTCGATCCAGTCCATGTCTTCCTGCTTCAAGCCGGCGTAACGCAGCGCAGCAGGAATCGCCTCAATCGGGCCGATGCCCATGATCTGCGGCGGCACACCTTTGCTTGCGAAGCTGACGAAACGCGCCAACGGCGTGAGGCTAAAGCGCTTCACGGCGGATTCGCTCGCCAAAATCAGCGCGCCCGCACCATCGCTGGTTTGCGAGCTGTTGCCCGCCGTCACAGAGCCGCGCGCCGCAAACACGGTGCGCAGTTTGCCCAAGCCTTCGAGACTGGTCTCGGGCCGCGCGCCTTCATCTTGGCTCACGGTGCGCGTCTTGATGATGGGTTCGCCGGTGGCCAGGTCAACAGAGCGGTCGGTCACTTCAATCGGCGTAGTTTCATCGGCAAAGTAACCGGCTTGCTGCGCCGCCAGCGCGCGTTGGTGCGATTGCAGGGCGAACGCGTCCTGCGCGTCACGGCTAACTTTCCACTGCTGCGCTACTTTCTCGGCCGTCAGGCCCATGCCGTAGGCAATGCCCACGTCGCCTTCGCGCTCGAAGATGCTGGGCGACAGGCTGGGCGCGTTGCCCATCATGGGCACCATGCTCATGCTTTCCACGCCGGCGGCAATCATCACTTCCGCCTCGCCCACGCGGATGCGATCGGCCGCCATTTGCACCGCAGACAGGCCGGAAGCGCAAAAACGGTTCACCGTAATGCCGCCCACGCTGGTCGGCAATCCCGCCAGCACCGCGCCAATGCGCGCTACGTTCAGGCCCTGCTGCGCCTCGGGGATTGCACAGCCGCAAATGATGTCTTCGATGGACGCGGGGTCCAAGCCGGGGACTTGCGCCAAAGCGGCTTTCAGAATGGTGGCCAGCAGGTCATCAGGGCGGGTGTTCTTAAAGTAACCGCGGTGCGACTTGCCAATGGGCGTGCGCGTGGCGGCAACGATGTAGGCGTCTTGGACTTGTTTCATGGATGCTCCTGCTATTTAATCCTTCCCCCGCTGGGGGAAGGTAGGGATGGGGGCCTGCAAAGACTCCTTCCCCCAGCGGGGGAAGGTAGGGATGGGGGACTTCAGCGAAAGCTCAAGCAAGCGGTTTGCAATAGCCTGAACAACGCCTTCAAGCTGCAAAAATGATGCGTTGGATGGAAACCGCAAAACATCAAAACCCTGCACTTGAAAAAACGCGTCGCGCCGCTCGTCGTAGTCAACCTGTTGCGCATGTTGTGTCCCGTCGAGCTCGACAATCAGCTTCGGTTCTAGACACGCGAAATCAGCGACGTAATGACCCAGCGGATGCTGGCGGCGAAACTTCACACCAAGTCGCTCACCGCGCAGACGCGACCAAAGCAGGCGCTCTGATCCGGTCATAGCGCTGCGCAACGCGGGTGCGTTGCGTCTGGCATTGGGAGTGGCTTGGTTCTGCATGGTTAGTCCGCGTGGATGGTGAGTGGCCCCCATCCCGGCCTTCCCCCAGCGGGGGAAGGAGGGACAGCAAGCGCACGTTCGCACGGCAGCGTGTGAAATTCGCCCCTTCCCCCTCTGGGGGAAGGTTGGGATGGGGGCCAGCCGGACATCAATTGCGCACCGGCTTACCCGTACTCAGCATCCCCAAAATCCGCTCCTGCGATTTCGGATGCTCGATCAGCGAGCAAAACGCCTTGCGTTCGAGCTGCATCAAATACTCTTCGCTCACCAGCGTGCCAGCATCTACATCGCCACCGCAGACCACACCGGCAATCAAGCCGGCTATGTGGAAATCGTGGGCGCTGATAAAGCCACCATCCTTCATATTGACCAGCGAACCCATGATGGTCGCCTTGCCGCTGCGCCCCGCCACCGGGAATAAGCGCTTGTGCGGTGCGCGCCAGCCGCCTTTGGCCATGGCCTTGGCTTCGTTCAGGGCAACGTACAGCAGCTCGTCCTTGTGCGGCACGATGATGTCGCTGTCCAACAAGTAACCCATCTTGCGCGACTCAATCGCGCTGGTACCCACCTTGGCCATGGCGGCCGCTGTGAAGCCTTCGGTGAGGAAGGGCAGCAAATCTTTGCCAGTAGACGCGGCCGCGTTCTCGGCGGCGCGGCGTGCAATGTAGGTCAAGCCGCCCGCGCCGGGCACCAAGCCTACGCCCACTTCCACCAAGCCCACATAGCTTTCCATGTGCGCCACGCGGCGGGCGGAATACACCGCCAACTCGCAGCCGCCGCCCAGCGCCAAACCGCGAATGGCAGACACCACCGGCACGCCCGCATAGCGGATGCGCAGCATGGTGTTTTGCAGTTCCTGCTCGGCGCCTTCGACGGCGCTGACGCCTGCCATCATGAAAGCGGGCAGCATCGCCTGCAGGTCAGCGCCGGCGCTAAACGGCTCGTCGCCCGACCAGATCACCACAGCGTCGTAGTCTTTTTCAGCAAGGTCCACCGCCATGGCCAAGCCTTCGGCCACATCGGGGCTGATGGCGTGCATTTTGGTTTTGATGCTGGCGATCACCACCGGGTGGTCGTCCAGCGTCCACAGGCGAATGGCGTCGTCCTCGTGCAGCGTGGTGCCTGCCGTTTTGAAGTCGGGTAGCGCCTCGCCCAGCAAGGCTTCGGGGAAATATTGCTTCTCGTACACGGGCAACTGGCGGCGCGGAATAAATTTTCCAGCGGATGCGCTCCATGAGCCGTCGGCGGTCTGCACGCCGCCAGCATCGGCCACAGGGCCTTTGAACACCCAGTCTGGCAGCGGCGCTTTTGACAGCGCCTTGCCGGCATCAATATCGTCCTGCACCATCTTGGCCACTTCCAGCCAGCCGGCCTCTTGCCACAGCTCGAACGGGCCTTGCTTCATGCCAAAGCCCCAGCGCATGGCCTGGTCCACATCACGCGCAGTTTCGGCAATCGTCGCCAAATGCACGGCAGCGTAGTGAAAGCTGTTGCGCAGCACGGCCCACAGGAACTGGCCTTGCGCGCCTTCAGCGTTGCGCAGCAACTGGAGGCGCTCGGCGGCCGGCTTTTTCAGCATGCGGCCGTAGACCTCATCGGCCTTTTGGCCGCCGGGCACATATTCTTCGCCTTCCAGGTCAAAACGCAGAATTTCGCGGCCGACTTTCTTGAAAAAGCCCGCCTTGGTTTTCTGGCCCAGATTGCCGGAATCAAGCAGTTTTTGTAGCACCACCGGCGTGCCGTAGCTAGGATAAAACGGGTCGCTTTCCTCGTTCAGGTTGCCCTGCAAGGTCTTGATGACGTGCGTCATGGTGTCCAGGCCCACCACATCGGCGGTGCGGAACGTGCCGCTGCTGGCGCGGCCCAGCTTTTTGCCGGTGAGGTCGTCCACCACGTCGAACGTGAGCCCGTAGTTTTCCACCTCTTTCATGGTCGCCAGCATGCCGGCGATGCCGACGCGGTTGGCCACAAAGTTGGGCGTGTCGTGGGCGCGCACCACGCCTTTGCCCAAACCGCTGGTCACAAAGGCTTCAAGCTGGTCCAGCACTTCTGGCGAGGTGGTGGGCGTATTGATCAACTCCACCAGCGTCATGTAACGCGGCGGGTTAAAGAAGTGGATGCCGCAGAAGCGCGGCTGGATGGACTCGGGCAGCACCTCGGAGAGCTTGGTGATCGACAAGCCCGAGGTGTTGGACGCGACGATGGCGTTCGGATGGACGAAGGGCGCGATCTTTTTGTACAGATCAAGCTTCCAGTCCATTCGCTCGGCGATGGCCTCAATGATGAGGTCGCAATCGCGCAATTGCTCCAGGTGCTCTTCGTAATTGGCCTGTTGGATCAGCCCCGCATCCTCGGGCACGCCCAACGGGGACGGTTTGAGCTTTTTCAGGCCTTCTAACGCCTTGATGACGATCGAATTTTTAGGCCCTTCTTTGGCCGCAAGATCAAACAACACCACCGGCACTTTGACGTTGACCAGGTGCGCCGCAATCTGCGCGCCCATCACGCCTGCGCCAAGCACGGCGACTTTTTTCACATTGAATCGGGACATGGGTCTTTCCAAAAGGCGAGCCGCGCACTGCCCGCAGGCACACGCAGCACGCGGGGTTGCTGTTTATTGCACGCGCGTCCAGGTCTGGGTGCGACCGAAGGGGCCAATCGATCCACGCACTTCAAGCTTGCTACCGCCTTCGATAGGCGTCATGCGCAGCGTGTAGGTTTTGCCGTTTTCGGGGTCGAGAATCTTGCCGTCTTCCCACACGTCTTTACCCTCCGCTTTCTTGGCACCCTGGATGATTTCCAGGCCCAGCATGGGCTGGCCTTTGCGCTCATCCGCGCATTCAGTGCAGGTAGCGTCCTGCTTGGCATCTCTGCGCAGCAGCTTTTCCACCTTGCCGCTCAGCACGCCACTGTTCTCGGTGATAACCACTTGGGACTTCACTTCCTTGGTCTTGTCGTCCACAGTTTGCCAATGCCCCACGGGCGTCATTTGGGCAAAAGCCGAACCTGAAAATGCTACAAACATAAGAGCTGCTAGCCGTTTATTCATATGCCCTCCTGGCTTAAAAACCTTGGAAAATTCCATCACCGTAAAACGTAGCGTCACTGCGATCACGCCAAGGCGAGATCGGTGTCCATCAACGGCTTGGAACCAGCGCGCGCCTTGCGCATCAGCATCGAAGTTTCAGGAAACAGTTTGGCAAAGTAGAAGCGCGCCGTCTGCACCTTGGCACCGTAGAACGGATCGGTGTTGCCATTGGCAATTTCGCGCAGCGCCACTTGCGCCATGCGGGCAAAGAAGTAGGCAAACACCATGTGGCCGGCCACGCGCAAATAGTCGACGGCCGCAGCGCCCACTTCGTCGGGGTTCTGCATGCCGCGAAAGCCCAGCTCGGTGGTGAACTTGGTCATTTGATCGGCCAAGCTAGCCAACGGGTTGATGAACTCGGCCATCTGCTCGTTCACGCCTTCCTCCTGCACCAGCGCGCCCACCAGCTTGCCGAACTTCTTCAAGCTGGAACCGTTGTTGCCCAAAATTTTGCGGCCCAGCAAATCCAGCGCCTGGATGGTGTTGGTGCCCTCGTAAATCATATTGATGCGGGCATCGCGCACAAACTGCTCCATGCCCCATTCCTTGATGTAACCGTGGCCGCCAAAAACCTGTTGGCACATGACAGTGGCCTCAAAACCGTTGTCGGTAATGAAAGCTTTCACGATGGGGGTGAGCAGCGCCAGCATTTCGCCAGAGTCTTTGCGCACTTGCTCGTCCGGATGGTGCAGTTCTTTATCGAGCAGCACCGCGCAGAACGTAGCCAGCGCACGGCCGCCTTCGGCATAGGCTTTGGCGGTGAGCACCATCTTGCGCACATCGGGGTGCACGATGATGGGGTCGGCCGGTTTGTCTTTGGCTTTGGTGCCCGACAAGCTGCGCATTTGCAGGCGGTCTTTGGCGTACGCCAAGGCGTTTTGATACGCCACTTCGGTCAGGCCCAGCGACTGGTTGCCCACACCCAGGCGGGCAGCGTTCATCATCACAAACATGGCCTGCAGGCCCTTGTGGGGCTGGCCCACCAAGGTGCCCATGGCGCCGTCGATGTTGATCTGCGCAGTCGAATTGCCGTGGATGCCCATCTTGTGCTCCAGCGCGCCGCAATAAATGGGGTTGCGCTCGCCCAGCTGGCCATCGGCGTTCACGTTGAACTTGGGGACCACGAACAGGCTGATACCTTTGCTACCGGCAGGCGCATCAGGCAGGCGCGCCAACACCAGGTGCAGGATGTTCTCCACCATGTTGTGCTCGCCAGCGCTGATGAAAATTTTGTTACCGGTGATCTTGTAGGTGCCTTCAGCAGCACCGGGAACAAGCTCGGCCTTGGTGCGCAGCATGCCCAGGTCCGTGCCGCAATGCGGCTCGGTCAGGCACATGGTGCCGGTCCATTCGCCGCTGGTCAGCTTGGGCAGGTACAGCTTTTTCTGCTCTTCCGTACCATGCGTGTGCAGGCATTCGTAGGCGCCGTGCGACAGGCCGGGGTACATGGTCCAGGCCTGGTTGGCCGAGTTCATCATTTCGTACAGGCACTGGTTCATCACAAACGGCAGGCCTTGCCCGCCGTTTTCCGGGTCGCACGACAGCGCTGCCCAGCCACCTTGCACAAACTGCGAATACGCTTCCTTGAAGCCTTTGGGTGGGGTGACTTCGTGGGTGGCTTTGTCGAGCGTGCAGCCCTCGGTGTCACCGCTGATGTTGAGCGGCAGCAGGACATCGGCGGCAAACTTCCCGCCCTCTTCCAGCACCGCGTTGATGGTGTCCTCATCGATGTCCGCATGGGGCGGCAGCACTTTGAGCTCATCGACAACCTTGAGCACTTCGTGCATCACAAACTGCATGTCGCGCAGGGGTGGTGTGTACTGGGGCATGGTGACTCCTTTGGATTTACTGGGGTTTTGTTGAAGTCGCGCGTTTGGCGCGGGGGCGGGCTGGCACGCGGGCAAGCCCTGAATCGGTTGCAACGGCCGCCGGCGCAGCGCCCGCCGCCGAGTAGCGCGCCAAAATGTTGTCAAAGCCTTGCCATGCGCGCGCGATGGAGCCGGGGTGCTTCAAAAAGCGGGCTTCGTAATGCAGCGCCAGGATCAGGCCGTGAATTTCAAAAAGCACCTGGTCTGCATTCAGGTCGGCCAGCAAGTCGCCGCAGTCTTGGGCTTGGGTAATGGCGCGGCGCATGGCACAGTGCCAGGTCATCACCGATTCGGCCAGCGCATCGCGCACCGGGCCGGGGCGGTCGTCAAACTCTACCGCGCCGCTGATGTAAATGCAGCCTGAATCGATTTCCACCGAGGTGCGCTGCATCCAGTTGGAAAACATCGCCCTCAGCCGTGCCACGCCACGTTCTTCGGCTAGCGCCGGGTAAAACACTTCTTGCTCGAAGCATTGGTGGTACTCGCGCACCACGGAAATTTGTAGTTCTTCGCGCGAGCCGAAATGCGCAAACACGCCGGACTTGCTCATGCCCATCACATCGGCCAGCGCGCCGATCGACAAACCCTCCAGCCCAATGTGAGTGGCCAGGCCTAACGCAGCCTCAACAATGGCTGCCTTGGTTTGCTGGCCCTTCAGCCGGGCGCGTGGTGATGCCGCGCTGCGGAGCGCTGCAATGCGAAGGGGTGTGGAAACAGAAGCGGTGGGCATAGTACAAAAAAGAACGATCGTTCTATTCTGCACCATATTCTGGAAAAGATCACGTAGCCGGAAAAATTTCTGCGGTCATGCCGGCGGTTAACCGTGCACCGGCCGAGAGCGCCTCAAAGCGCTCAGCTCACAGCATACGCTCAAGGCACGCGTCGAGCTGCTCCGTCGGCAGGCGCTTGAACTGCGACCGCGCAAAGCGCTGCAACCGCCCCTGGCAAAACGCCACCAGCACACTGGCGGTCATATTGGCCTGTGCCGTGGGAGCCGCCGTCCCGCCCTGCTGAGCGGCTTCTCTCAAGCACTGGCGCAACTGCGATTCGATGCGCTCAAACACTTGGTTGACACGCTGCTGCAGGCGCTCGTGCTCCAGCAGCAGTGCGTCGCCACACAGTACCCGCGCCAGGCCGGCGTTGCGTTCACCAAACTGCAGCAGCAATTGCACGATGCGTGCGGCGCGCAAATGGCCATCCGCCGGCTGACCGTTGTCGTCCGTGGCCGCCACGATTTGTGCGCTCCGCTCGAACAAAGCCTGCTCGACAAAGTCCAGCAGCGCGTCAAACATTTGCGCCTTGCTGGCAAAGTGGCGGTACAGCGCTGCTTCGCTGACTTGCAAGCGCGCAGCCAATGCAGCAGTGGTAATGCGCTCGGGGGCCGGCGCTTCCAGCATGGTCGCCAGGGCCTGCAAGATGAGCTGACGCCGCTCGCCCGGCGCGGCGCGCTTGCGCAGCGCAGGTACGCTGCCCGCTTCAAGCACGTCGGGATCGGTGGCGAGGTTCTCAGCGTTTGGCGCGGGGGCACTATCTGTAGGTTCCGGCAAGGTACTCATGCTTACATTTTGCACACCTCAGCCACTCAACGCCGTCGTTGCTAACCCTTGCCCTTTTTCCTTAGTCGCCGGGCGGAAACACGAGGCTTACGCGTAGGCCGCGTTGCTGCGCGCCGAAGGCCAGCTCAAGCTGCGTGCCGTGCGAACGGGCGATTTCGTTGGCAATGGGCATTCCCAGCCCGGTACCTTCGCCTGCAGTGCCGGGAACCCGGTAGAAGCGTTGCAGCACGCGCTGGTGTTCGTGGGCGGCGATACCGGGGCCGTCGTCTTCCACTTCCACAAACGCGCACAGCGTGCCATGTGCCACGCGCCGACCACAGCGAATGGTGATGGAGCCCCCCCGCGCGGCGTATTTGATGGCGTTGTCCACCAAATTGGCCAACATTTCGCGCAGCAACCAGTCGTGGCCTGACACATGTACGGACACGGCCTCCAACCCCAAATCCATCTTTTTTTCGGCAGCCGCATCCAGGCCCAGCTCCAGCGCCGCCTCGCACAAATCTTTCAAATCCACCCGCTGAACTGCGCCGGCGTCCAGGCTGCGTGCATCCGCGCGGGACAGCGCCAGCAACTGGTGCGCCAGCTGCGAGGTGCGCCGGGTGGCCGCACGCAGCTTTTCGATCTGCTCTGCTGTTAAAGTAATCGCGCCTTGCCCAGTCCCCATAAGCGCTAGAGGCACTTTTTGGTCTAAATTTATTGTTCCAGGCCCCGCCCGCGCCAGCATGGCCCAAGCCTCTACCTGCGCCTGCAAACCCGCGAGAGGCGTGCGCAACTGGTGCGCCGCGTCGGCCACAAAGCGGCGCTGCCCATCGACCTGGGCATGCACCAAGGAGAACAAATGGTTCAGCGCGCGCACCAGCGGGCGCACCTCGGCCGGCGATGCGGCTTCGTCAATCGGGTTGAGGTCCTTGGGCGAGCGCCGCTCCACCGCGTCAGCCAAGTCCACTAGTGGCTTGAAGGCCCGGCCCACCGCCCAGCGAATCGCAAACGCGGCGGCAATGATCAGCAGCAGGTTGGGCAGCAAAACGCGCAGCAGCATTTGCTGCAACCATTGCTGGCGGCTGTCGGAGCCATCGGCCAGCGCCAGCACCACTTCGCCCGCGTCGCTGGAGGTGCGCTGTACGGCCACGCGGTAGGTCACCCCACCGAACTCCGCGCTGTGAAACTCTGCGGCAGACGTCGCGGGCGCAAGGCCCTGAACCCAGTCCTCGCCCAGCAACAAGTCGCCCTGCGGGCTGCGTACGCTGAACGCGGTGTAGTCGCTTTCCCGCCGCAAAAACTCTTCCACCGGCGGGGCCAGCAGCAGCACCGGAATTTCGCCGGGGGCGGGCGCTGCCACCACGGAATCCGCCAGGGCCGGCAGCAAGCGCAGCAGGCGTTGGTCGTGCTGTACGGCTGCGTCGTCGGCCGAGCGCACATCTAGCCACATGCCCACCACGGCCAGAACCAGTAGCGGCACCAACAGCAGCAGCAGCAGCCGGTTGCGCAGGTCGGATGTCATGGCCCGCAGGCCCCGGCGCACCATTGTGTTTGGCTTATCCGACCAGCTCGAACCGGTAGCCAAAGCCGCGAATGGATCGCAGCGCAATGCCATGCACCTCCAGCTTGCTGCGCAGGCGCGAGACATACACCTCTACCGCGTTGGGCGTGATTTCCTTGTCCCAACCGGTCAATGCTTGCAGCAGCTTGTCCTTGCTGGCGGGTTTGGGCGCATTGATCAGCAGGTATTCCAGCACGGTCCACTCGCGCGGGCCCAGCTCAATCACCGTGGGTGCTGTGCCATCAGCGGGCACGATGGTGGCGCGCCGTGTCGCCGTGTCCAGCTCTAGCGGCCCAAACGACAACACCGCTGTCGTGGCGGCCTGGGAGCGGCGCAGCAGCGCGCGCAGCCGCGCCAGCAGCTCGGGCAGCTCAAAGGGTTTGACCATGTAGTCGTCCGCGCCCAAGTCCAGGCCATGCACCCGGTCTTCCAGCGCGTCGCGTGCGGTAAGTATCAGCACCGGCATGGCCGGGTTGGCCATTTCTGGGCGGCGCAGGCGGCGCGTCAATTCCAGGCCATCAATGCCCGGCAGGCCGATGTCGATCACCCCCACATCAAACGATTCGGTAGCCAGCACCTCTTCCGCTCGCTCGCCGCTGCCCACCCAGTCCACCGCGTAGCCAGCATCGGTCAGGCCCAGCTTGATGCCGCTGGCCACCATCACATCGTCTTCAACCAGCAACAGGCGCATGAAGTCTCCCCGGGGATTTCTGAATGAAGCGAACAGCGCAGCTACCGCTGCGACACGCTAATCGTTGTGAATCATGGTGCCGAACGCCTGGTCCGACAAAATCTCCAGCAACATGGCGTGCGGCACCCGGCCATCAACGATGTGTACCGCGTTCACGCCCGCCTTGGCGGCTTCCAGCGCGCCGGCAATTTTGGGCAGCATGCCGCCCGAGATGGTGCCGTCGGCAATTAAGGCATCAATTTGCTTGGAACTAAGCTCTGTCAGCAGCTCGCCCGCTTTGTTCAGCACGCCCGGAATATTGGTCAGCAGCATCAGCTTTTCTGCCTGCAACACCGTGGCCAGCTTGCTCGCCACCAGGTCGGCGTTGATGTTGTAGCTCTCGTTGTTTTCGCCAAAACCGATGGGGCTGATCACGGGGATAAAAGCGTCGTCCTGCAGCGCCTTGACCACACTGGCGTCAATGCTGACTATTTCGCCCACCTGGCCAACGTCGTGTTCCAGTTCGGGGTTGGCGTGATCTTTGAGCCGCAGCTTGCGCGCGCGCATCAATGCACCATCGCGCCCGGTCAGGCCCACCGCTTTGCCGCCCGCCTGGTTGATAAGGCCCACGATGTCCTGCTGCACTTCCCCTGCCAGCACCCATTCGACCACTTCCATCGTCTCCGCATCGGTCACACGCATACCCTGAATGAAGTGGCCTTTCTTGCCCAGCCGGCCCAGCGCCGCCTCAATCTGCGGGCCGCCGCCATGCACTACTACCGGGTTCATGCCGACCAGCTTGAGCAGCACCACATCTTCGGCAAAATCGGCCTGCAGTTCGGGATCGGTCATGGCGTTGCCACCGTATTTGATAACGATGGTCTTGCCGTGAAACTTGCGGATGTAGGGCAGCGCCTGGGCCAGAATTTCGGCCTTGTCGCGCGGCGCGAGGGTAAGCAATGTGTCGGTCATGGGTGGGGCACCTGAAGCCATGTGGCCTGGAAAATATGCGCAAATTGTGCCGCAAGCCCGTACCAGCGCCACCCCAGTAACCCTGCGGTTGCCTGACGGCCTAATCCCGAGCGGCAGCCGGTTAGCGGCGCAACCAGCGCGGCACCTTGAACCGCACGATGGCCAAATAAGCCCCCACGTAGCTCAGCACAAACAGCGCGCAGCAAGCTATCAGCAGCGGCGTGTTGTTCCAGAACAGCAGCGCAGGCGCTACGGTCAGCATGGTAAAACCCCACAGCCAGGGCGATGTGCGGTTGTTGCGCATCAGCATGCGGCGTGCTTCATCGTCGTGAAACACACTGCGCACAATGCGCCGGTAAATCAGCTGGTGAAAATGCAGGGCATCCGCCACCCCCGGCGACACGCCGCGCACCATCTTGCGGTACATGGAAAACAGCGTCTCCCACACCGGGTAAATCAGCAGCAAAAACGGAAACCAGGGCGACACGGTGGGGTTGCGCTGCACCAGCGCAATACTGGCCAGGGCAATCACCACGCCCCACAGGTAGGCGCCGCCGTCGCCCGCAAACAGCACGCCGCGCGGGTAGTTCCACACCAGAAACCCAAGCGTAGCCGCCGCCGTGGAGACCAGCAGCGCCGCCATGGCGCGATCGCCCACCTGCAACGACACATGCGCCAGCGCCAGGCAAACGATCAACGCCACCATCCCCGACAAACCGTTGTACCCATCGATGATGTTGAAAGCATGCGGCAAGCCGGCAATGGCGAGGACCGCCAGCAGCATGCCCAGCCACGGCGCTGCCGTTAGCAGGGCGTCCGTGGCGGCAAAACCCAGGCGAGGCACCGACAGGTCCAGCAGCAGCACCGCAATCACGCCCGACAGCATGGTCAGCAGCAGCCGGTAGCGCACCGACAGCCGGTGCGTCATGTCCTCGGCAATGCCGCCCACAGCGGCTGGCAGCACCGCCAGTATCCAACCACCCACCCACAGCCCCATCCGCAGCGAACCGGGGTCGCCATTGGCGGTCTGCACCATGCCCACTGCCCAGCTAAACAGCACGCCGGCCAGCACCGCTGCACCGCCCAAGCGCGGCACCTCGCCAAAGTGAAACCGCTGGGGCATGCCGTCGCCATATTCACGCGCGTGGTGCGACAGCCAGCGCACCGCCACAGCAGCGCACACCGTCGACACCAAAAAAGCCAACACGCACAGAAGAATCATTTCGGGCCGATGCTACCTGCGCGCTGTGGCCGGGCTTGCAACAAACGGTGTGCGTCCCGGTAGGGGTGTGAGCGCCACAGCCGCAGCAAACTGGTCACATGCCACACCAAATGCCGAAGTGCCCGGTGACTGGCGCGTGTACCTGCATGCACCACCTGCGCTTGCGCCCGCGCTAGGCCAAAGCCTGCCAGGCGCAGGCGCAGGCACAGGTCTACGTCTTCGCAGTACATGTAATAACGCTCGTCAAAGCCGCCAAGCTGCTGCCATACCGCGCGCGGCAACAACAGACACGCCGCATTGACCCAATCAATGCGCCGCTCCGCGCGACCCTGCAAGCGGCGGCGCACCAGGGCCAGTGGTGTGGGCAGCGCGCGTTCGCTGTCCTGGCGCACGCCCTGCGCATCGACTTGCACAGGATATGCGCAGCCTGCACCCGCTCGGTCCAAGGCCGCGCGCAAAGCAGGAAAGGGATCGTTCCCAGACAGCATCACGTCGGGGTTGAGCACACAAACGTAAGGCTCTTGCGCGTTCTGCAAAGCGCGGTTGTGATTGACTCCAAAGCCCAGCGGCGCTTCGTTCACACGCACCTCCAGCGCAAACGGCCATGCGCCCTGCGCCGGCTCGGGTGCCGATTCCGGCAGGTTATGCGTCAGCACCACGCGCGCCACACTGCCGTCGCAATGCTCAGCAAGCTCATGCAGCAAGCGCTGCACACAGTCCCCGTGCCCGTGGCTCACGATGGAGACCACCACGCAATCGCCCGGCGCAGCATTGGCAAAAGAATCGGGCGAGGCGGCAGCGTCGGTCATGGGGCGGTATTGTCGCCTTCGCCGCCACAGATTCAGGAGGAGCGCCAGCCATAATCCCGCGCATGACGCAATCCATCGACGACCTGCACGTCTACCTACGCACCATTCGTGAGGGTGAGCGCACCTCGCTATCCGTTTTAGCCAGCTTGGTGCCCCAAGGTGCCCGCGTGCTCGACTTGGGCTGCGGTAGCGGCTCGCTCGGCCAGTACCTGCTCGAGACCCGAGGCGCTACCAGTGACGGTGTCACCCTTAGCAAGGCCGAGGCTGACCACGCCCGCCCGCATTACCGCCGCGTGGTGGTGGACAACCTGGAAACCTGCGACCTGCGCACCACCTTTGCTGGCGAGCGCTACGACGCCATCGTTTGCGCCGATGTGCTGGAACACTTGAGCCGCCCCGAGCGCGTGCTCGCCGCCTGCCGCGAGCTGCTCACACCCAATGGCCGCGTGTTGATCTCGGTGCCCAATGCCGGCTACAGCGGCTTGGTAGCCGAGCTGCTGCAAGGGGAGTTCCGCTACCGCGAAGAAGGCCTACTGGATCGCACGCATTTGCGCTTTTTCACGCGCCGCTCGCTCAAGCGCTTTTTGCGGGGCGAGCAGTGGTCGCTCGAATCCCTGGACACCATCCAGCGCGCGCTGACTGAATCCGAATTTAGCGTTCCGTTTGACAGCCTGCCGCCGCCCGTGGCCAGCGCCCTGCTGGCCTCGCCCGACGCGCTGACCTACCAATTCATCGCCGTGGCGCGGCCTTTGCAGGCGTCAGAAACGGCGGCTGGCGATGCCGAAGCCACCAAAGAAGAGGCGCAAGATCGCGCCGCGCTCGCGGATGCCCGCTTTACCGCCGAGCTATACCTGGGCCATAACGGCCAGTTCGCCGAAAACCGCAAGCTCAGCACTACAGGCCGCATCGGCGCACTCGACCAACAACTCGAATTTTCCATCCCCGCTGGCGCGCTTATTGACGGCTTGCGCCTGGACCCGGCGGACCGGCCCGGCTTCCTCCACCTGCACGGCATCACCCTGCGGACGACTGCTGGCGATGTGCTCTGGCAATGGCAGGCCGATCCCTCGGCAGCCTCGCTGTTGGCCGGCACGCCGTACAGCAGCATCGTCTGGCACACACCTCTTGCGTCCCACAGTGGCCCCAACCTGCTGCTGTTGTCTGGCACCGACCCATGGTTCACGCTGCCCATTGCACCGAACTTGCTTTCAGAAGCAGCTGCGCATGGTGCGGTGTTGACCTTGCGCCTGGGGTGGCCGATGTCGGCCGACTATCTCGCTCTGGCAGGCGCTGTGCAGCCACTGCACGAACAACTGGCAGCCCAGCAGCGCAGTACCAGCGCCGAGGTGCAAAACGCAAACGCTCAGCGCGACGCCCTGCGCGCGGAAACGGATGCCATGCGCACCCATACCGACGCGCAACTGGAGACCATGCGATTCACGCTAGACCATCTCAAAAGCCGCAGTGCCGTGCTGGAAGAAACCGGCCAAGTCACCACGCGTGAACGCGCCTATTGGCGGCAAGAGGCAGAACGCCTGCAACGCGATTACCACCAACTCGCGCAGCACTTGCAAAACATCGAAAAATCCACCGTTTTTCGTGCTACCCGCCCCTTAGTCCACACCAAAATGCGCATCGACCGCCTACTGGGCCGCAACCAAACGCCGGCCTCCGCCCACACACCTGTGCCGATGCCGGCCAGTCAGCACCCGGTGGACGTCATCGTGCCGGTGTACCGCGGCTTGGCCGACACGCAGCTGTGCGTGAATTCCGCACTCGCCAGCCCCATCACCGGCCCCTGGCGCTTGGTGGTCATCAACGACGCCAGCCCTGAGCCCGAAGTTACCGCCTGGCTGCGCAGGCGCGCGGCAGGCGAACCCCGCATGCTGCTGCTGGAAAACGAAGAAAACCTGGGCTTTGTCGGCACCGTGAACCGCGGCATGGCGCTCTCCACCAACAACGACGTACTGCTGCTCAACAGCGACACCGAGGTAGCGAACGACTGGCTAGACCGCCTGCGCACAGCCGCCTACAGCGACGCCAAAGTGGCCAGCGTGACCCCGTTTTCCAACAACGCCACCATTTGCAGCTACCCGCGCTTTTGCAAAGACAACCCGTTGCCGCCGGGCATGAGCACGTACGCGCTCGATGCCCTGTGCGCCCAGACCAATGCCGGTGCCGTGGTCGATATCCCCACCGGCATCGGCTTTTGCATGTACATACGGCGCGACTGCCTGGCCCAGGTTGGCTTGTTCGATGTAGAGAACTTCGGCAAAGGCTACGGCGAGGAAAACGACTTCTGCCAGCGCGCAGCGGACGCCGGCTGGCGCAACCTGCATGCTTTGGACACCTTCGTGCTCCACACCGGTGGGGTTAGCTTTGGCGACAGCAAAAGCCCGCGCGAAAAAGTGGCCATTGAAACCCTGCGCCGCTTGCATCCCCGGTACGAAACCGGGGTGCACCAGTTCCTGGCGCGCGACCCGGCGGGGCCCTACCGTTTGGCGCTGGACGTCGCCCGCATCGCAGCGTCCGGGCTGCCCGTTGTGCTGGCGGTGCTGCACGACCGCGCGGGCGGCACCGTGCGCCATGTGCGCGAGCTCGCTGGGCACCTGCACCAAAGCCTGCAAATGCTCACGCTCACCCCCGCGCCCGACCACAGCGCGCTGCTGCAAATGGCCGGCAAGGACGAAGCCTTTGCGCTGCGTTTTAGCGTGGAAAACCAATGGCCCGACTTGCTGCAGGCCCTGCGCCAGCTCGGCGTGCAGCACGTTCATTTTCACCACCTGCTCGGGCACGATCCGCAGGTGGCGCAACTGCCTGCGCAATTGGGCGTTGCCTATGACTTCACCGCGCACGACTTTTACGCCTACTGCACCCACATCTCGCTTACTGGTACCGACAACCGCTTCGCCGGTGAGCCCGCGCCTGGCACCTGCGCCTGCTGCAAGCCCTCAGACCCGGCCCCCTCGGGCGGTGGCAGCGTGGCCGACTGGCGGCACCGCAATCAGCATTTGCTAACCGGCGCACGCTATGTACTGGCCCCCAGCCGCGACGCCGCCCAGCGCATTGCCGCGTTTGCTCCGCGCGCGCGCGTGCTGGCCGTGCCGCACACCGACGTGCAAGCCGCGCAGGCCCTGCCCGCTCCCACGATCCCCACGACCCGCGCCGCCAACGCCCCGCTCAAAGTTGTGGTGTTGGGCGCGCTCAGCGCCATCAAAGGGGCCGACGTGCTGGAGGCCGTGGCGCTGGAAGCCGCACGCCAAGGCGCGCCGGTGGAGTTTCATTTGCTGGGCTACGCCTACCGCACCCTGCAAACCCAGCCCCGCGCCCGCCTCAGCGTGCACGGCGCTTACGACGATGACGACCTGCCCGGCCTGCTGCAATGGCTACAGCCCGATGTGGTGTGGTTCCCCGCCCAATGGCCCGAGACCTACAGCTACACGCTGAGCGCCAGCCTCCAGCAAGGTCTGCCGGTAGTGGCAGCTGACCTGGGGGCTTTCAGCGAACGGCTGGCGAACCGGCCCTGGAGCTGGGTGCAGCCCTGGGATCAAACGGCGCGCGACTGGCTGGCGTTCTTCACCGAGGTGTATGCGCAAAACTTTGTGACCGGCACCCCGCCGCTACTGCCTGCCGAGCCTGCGGGGCTGCCACAGCGGGCAGACTGGCATTACGGCACGCAATACCTGGCTGGCGTCCCAATGCCCGCCCCCGGTGCGCCCCAGCTGACATTGGAATTTTTGCAAGCTCACCGCCCCCGCAGCCAGGGCGCAGCTGCTGGCGCGCGCTCTGCCGTGCTGACCGGCGTGGTGTGGCTGCGCTCCCTGCCGGTGCTCAGCGGCGTCGTGCGGCGCATCCCGCAGCACTGGCAGACGCGGGTGAAGAGCTGGTTGCGGGCTTAAGCGACACAACCTTTTTTATGAGTCAAATAGACCTCCAGCGCTTACTGGACGATCGTAAGTAGCTCTACTTTTACGAGTACCCCGCCGATGGGCGAGGGTGCGCAAAAGTACGGCGAGCCGCGCGCACTGACGAGTACGTCTTAAAACCACTTATTCCAACATTTGGCCTCAACCGTATTGCTGACCCTGATTGCCCAATGACGTCGTGCAAAATCCTCGCGCAGAGTGTCAGCATTCACCAAACAGTGTGGGAGACGTCATGAAGCAAATCGACAGCGAAACAGAATGCGCCGTTCGACAATTCATGGGCTTGATCGCCGCGCAATACGACCTGGCGGGCGCGATTGTCTATGGCAGTCGGGCCCGTGGCACACATCGCCCCGACAGTGACGCAGACGTGGCCATCCTGCTCAATGGCGATCACCAGCGGTTCTTAACGACAAAGCTCGCCATGGCAGACGCTGCATTTGATGTCCTGCTGGATACGGGCATTCGCATTTCTCCGTTGCCTGTCTGGATGGACGAGTGGGAACGGCCGGAGACTTACTCCAACCCGACTTTGCTGCGCAATGTGGCCGAACACGGAGTCCCCTTGTGACCCAGCCCTTGACCCCCTATTGATAGCCAAGGCGGATCGCGCTCGCGCGTCCGCCCGCCTTTTATTTGAAGCGGGCGATGTCGACGGTGCGTGCAACCGGGCTTATTACGCAATGCTCGATGCGGCTCGCGCGGCATTGCTGGCGGCTGGTGCACCCGTCGCGCCGGATATCGGCAAAACTCATAATGGTTTGATCAGTGCGTTCAGTCAACATCTGGTCAAAAACGGACCGGTATCCAAAGACATGGGCCGACTGTTGAACCGAGCACAGGAAATCAGACAAGTCGCCGACTACAAAGGCGGCTCTGTGGAGCTTTCAGACACACGCGAGATCGTGGCGCAAGCCGAGGTCTTCGTTGCTGCGATGCGGTCGGAATTGATACCCGCAGGCCGCAAGCCAGACAGGAATGAAACGCCACCATGAGCGAAATCATGCATCCTCCTTTATAGGGTGACCTGACCCAGCCACGCAGCCACGCAAGCGAACCTGAGTCAACGCAGCAACTGATTGCCGTCGACAGTCCTTGACCCAGACATAGTCAGGTGGCATCCATCCTGCATAAAAGACCGCGCAGCCTGAAACGAGGTTATTTTTACGTTAAATAGGCCTCTACCGCATATGGGAGTAAGGCATCTAGCTATTTATTCAGTAGCGTCAGCGGCTCAGTTTTTGACGCCGCCCCTCACGCCCCCAGCAGCAGAAAAATCTCATTCGTGCGCAGTTGCGCTTCCTCATAGCGGTCCAGCAGTACCTCCGGAATCGGCGTACCCACCTGCCTGCGCTCTTCGCGCAGCACGCTAAAGCCGGCTTGCTGGGTGATGTCGACCAGCTCATCGGCCGTCAGGCGGTTCAGGGCCAGGTACTCCTTGAAGACGAACTTTTTGTAGCCGTCCACGCCAAAGTCGGCAAAGCCGAAATCGGTCTCTTCTGCCGCAATGGGCCCCTGGTGCGCCTCAATTCCGCGCCACAGGGCATCTTCGGTTTGCAGCAAATGCGCCCACGGCTGTTCGTTGTAACGGCGCAAGTGCGAGCCGTAAGGCGAAAAGTACAGCGGCTCAATCTGCAGAAAGAAGAACCCGCCCGGCCGCAGGCAGCCATGCAGGTCGCGCAGGATGGGGAGCAACTGGTCGCGCTGCACATGCTCAAAGGTGGACCAACTGAACAGGCCATCCACCTGCATGCGCCCAGCCAGCGGCGCGCTGGGAGTAATGGTCTCAAAACTCAGCGCCGCAGGCACCCGGCGCAGGCCCAGCTGCTCTTTGGCAATACGCGGCAGCTTGGCGTATTCCTGCCGAATATCCACGCCGTGAATCGCCGTGGCCCCGTGGCGCAACGCCAGCGCCAGGTCGGTAATGCCATCGCCGCAGCCAAAGTTCAATACCTTGGCCTGGGTTAAATCCAGCGGTTCACCCAGCCATTGGCGCACCACATCGGCAGCGTAATGAAAGTGGGCGCGGAACCACTCGTCGGTGATCTGGTTGGCGTCCCAAGTGGGAGCGCCGAACCGGCGTTTCAGCAAATGCAGCAGTGGGTTCATCAGGACAAGAGTTTGACAGGGCGTAGTGACCTGCTGCGCTGATGCGCAAGCTATGCAGAGGGTCGAGCAGGATTGTCCACTGCCCGCACCCTCAAAAACCGCGGCGCCTGGGCCCACAGGTGCCAAGCTGCCGGTTGCGCGTCAAGCAACGCATCCAGCTCGGCAAACACTGCATCGCTGAGTGCCTGGGGGTCTGAATGCACGCCCATCGACACCATGCGCAGCTGCCTGCGGCCTGTGACCACGTCCAGTCCCATCGTGAAAACCGTCACCGGCAAACCCAACTCTACTGCCATGTTTGGCAATGCAGCCGGAACACTCACCGGGTTCAGTCGTAACCGGGCCAGACGCACAGGACCGACCCGGTCTTCGGGCACGTCCATCACCACGACAAGCTGCTCGTCGCGTGCAATGGCTGCGCGAATCCCCGCCATAGCTCCCGGCACAAACACCGTGGGCCTGCCCAGTGCCTGCTGCACCGATTTCAAGCGCGAGCGTATGTAGTGAGAAAACACCAGGCGCCCGACAAAATCCGGACCCTGCGGTGCGGCCAGCACCATCTGAGCTCGCATTCCGGCTTTCCGCGCGTGGAGCAAGGCCCACATTCCGGCTCCCCAATGAAACGTCCAGAGCATGCCGGCCCGGTCAATATCCTGCCACGTGCCGACGATGTCTACATGGAGATTCAACCAACGTCGGCTGCGGGTGCGATAAAGGTAGTGGTCTGCGTGATCCACCAGCTGCACCAACCGGCGCTCCCAGGCGAACAAGGCGGCGGTTTGCGGCGTGCACAAGCCATGAACGAGGGCCTGCGCCACTGCTTGTTCGGTGTCCACGCGGTAGAGCATCGGCCAGCGCGCCAACCAGCGGAATAATCTGAAGGCCCAGCGCCACGGCAACGCAACAGCAAGGCCGGGCAACAGCACGCATTCAAGCGCATCGCGGCATTCCGCCGTGCCCCGCTGCGACAGCGAGCGGATAGTCAGCAGTAGCATGAACACGCCCAGCGGTGCGACATCCGCGAGCGCCCATTCACCGGCTTGGGCATACAACGGCCAAGTGACCACATGGGCGCCATGCGTCATGCACCCGCAAGTCAGCGCCATGACATAAGGAAACTTTTACAAAGCGATCGACGCTCTGCAACATCAAATCGAGGAACGCAAGGTATGACCGCCGACGTCTCACTGGCATGCGGCCCGACGCCGTCTGCAACCCTCGAGAGGCCACGGCAGAAGCGTCAACATCCTTGGATTGCTCGGTCATGCTGCGAATCATAAGCGGTGGCGAGGGCCGTTACCTTGACCTCTTGACCCTGCTTGTAACTCTGCGAGGCGCCGTGAACTCTTGCACCCGCGCGGTGCCAGTGGCCTGCGCAGTTCAACCCGCCGTGCTGGGTAAATGAATCTACAAACCCGCAAGACGGCTACAAAAGACGCGCTTGCTGAGCCCCACTGCGCAATGAAGCGCCTCGATCAGTCTGATCACAGAGGCTTGGCAAGCACGTACGCGTCCTGGTGGTTCCAGAACTGCACAGGTGCCACATGCACCAACGCGTCCGCACCCACCGTTTCAGCGATTCGCGCGCGCACGAACTCCTCTGACGTGAAGGTCGTGCCGTACTCGAAGCGGTCAATAGCATTCGATTCGCTGGATGGCGCGAAGAAAAAGCCTTCGTCGTCCAGCGTGACGTTGTCGAACGCGGTAGCACGCTGGCCGTGCGTGGTGAACACCAGCACCCCGCCCGGAGCTACCCCGTCGTACAGGCGAGTCAGCCAACGCGCCCAGGTGCTGCGGGGCAGGTGGCTGAACAGGGACAGCACAAAGACCACGTCGTAGCGCTGTGGCCAAACCAGCGCTTCCGGCGCGCTGGTCGAGACAAAGCCCTGCACGCCAAAGGTGCGCTGCGAAAAATCCACGGCGTCTTTCACCACGTCGGAGACCGTCACCCGTTCGGCTCCCATTGCCTTGACCAGATGCCGCGTGAAGCGCCCGTGACCGCTGGCGAACTCCAGGAAGCTGCCGGTCTGTAGCAGCGGCCGGTCCACGGCTTCCAGTAACAGCATCAGCTCCGACAGCGTGCGCCAGCCGTCAGCCAAATAGTCGCGCAACGGATTGGTACTGGTGGGGTGGCCCTCGAAGAAATGAAAAATGTCGTCGCCTGGGGCAATCTGGCAGCTCATCGCCATCATGTCGCTGAAGGCGCCGGGCAGGTCATGGCGCTCAATCAGGTTGTGCGCGGCCAGGCGCGTATCGGGCTCGTCCAGCGCCCGCTGAAGCACAGCGGTTGCCGCTGAGCGGTCGCCCCGCCCCAGCAGGGTGGTGCCTGCTCGCAGAAGGTCGGCAGAGGGAGAATGATCAAAACCGTCCTTGGTGTCCTGAGAATGGTCTGAGGTGAAGTCGTCCATAAGAAAATCCTGTGAAAAATGGTGTGCCAACGGCGTCCGCTGTGGCCTCCGGGCCAACGCGGCAGGTGGTGCGGCAGATGGCGCAGCCGTGGTCAGCGCGCCTTCAATGCCAGGTGTGCGGCAGGCGCACCAAACCCGGCATCAGCGTGGGAGAGACAAAGCGAAAGTGCAAAAACTGGAACCATTGGTCATACACCACAAGCCCGCTTTCGTCGAACAAAAAGGCGCTGATCATGTAGTCACCGCTGTGCAGTGGCAACTTGGGAAAGCTGAGCACCGAGCGCCAGGTTCCATCGGGCATGGGTTGCGGCGCAGCGCCCTCTTCGTGCGTGGCCAGCGACGTGATGCCCACACCTTGCGACTGCTCGATCATGAAGCCGATGTTGGGCCGTTCGGCACCCCGGCCCCGCGCGGAGATGGTCACAACCAGATCGCGGCTGTCCAGCACACCGGGCGCGTTGGCCTCTTCGCTCAGCTTCAGGTGGGCCAGTTGAACATCCAGAATGCGCGCGGTACCTTCATTCGTGGCGGCAACCGCCGCGCCTGCCACCGGTTCAATGGGCCGCTCGGGCAGATCCCCGGTGGAGGCGGCTATTGCGCCGGCGGTAATGCCCACTGCGGCACTATCGCCCGCAGCCTGTGCGTTGGCAGCGTCCTGTGCGGCATCATGTGCGGCAGCGCCGGCGGCGGCCTGTGCCGCGTCGGCTTGAAGGGTTGCGTCTTTGGCGTTGCGGAAGCGGGTGTGCACGTCGTAGGCGCCCAGCACGGCTTCGGTCTGGCCAAACTGCCGCACGCAGCCCGCGTCCAGCCACAGGGCCTGGTCGCACAGGTGGCGAATGTGATACGGGCTGTGCGAGCAGAACAGAATGGTGCAGCCGCTGTTGCGGAACGCCAGAATGCGCTCGATGCATTTTTTTTGAAAGTGCTGGTCTCCCACGGCCAGCGCTTCATCAATGATGAGCACGTCGGGCTGCACGGCGGTGACCAGCGCAAAGGCAAGCCGTACCGACATGCCCGATGAATAGGTTTTTACCGCGCGGTCCATCGCCTCGCCCAGCTCGGAAAACTCGACAATGCCGGGCTCAAGCAATACCATTTCCTCGCGGCTGATGCCAATCAGGCTGCCGCCAAAATACAGGTTGTCGCGGCCAGAAAAATCGGGGTGAAAGCCCGCGCCCAACTCCAGAATGGCGGTGACGCGCCCGACCCGCTCGATGCGGCCCACGCTGGGCTGCAGGGTGCCCGCCAGCAGTTTGAGCAACGAGCTTTTGCCCGCGCCGTTGTCGCCAATCACGCCGATGCACTGACCGCGCGCCAGCTCGAACGACACGCCCTGCAACGCCCAATGGCTGCGGTGGGTGGAGCGACCTGTCACCAACGCTTTGAGGCGCGCGCGCGGCGTGGGGTACAGCTTGTATTCCTTGCCCAGGTTCAGTACACGCAGCACGGGCAGCGCGGGCAATTCAGACAACTCGGACAAGCCCAAAGCAGGAATGGCCGCGGGCAGCTCAGCATAGGCCGCCGGCGACAGCGCGGTGGTGTCTTTCATAGCCAGTCCACCAGCTGGTCACGGCTTCGCGCCACCAACACATTGAGCGCCAGGCCCAGCACTGCAATCCACAGCAGGCACACCACCCACACGCTGGCGGGCGGCCAGGCACCCAGCAGAAAAACCTGTTGGTAGCCGATCACCAAAGCAGTCATGGGGTTGAACCACAGCAACCAGCGCCAGCGCTCGGGGAACAGCGTGAGCGGGAAAAGAATCGGCGACAGGTAAATGCCCACCGACAAAAAGAAACCAATCAACTGCACCGTATCTCGCAGCGCCGCCGCCAAAATAGCCAATAGGTACGATAGCAGCAGGCACAGCAGCAACTGCAGTGCCAATAACGGCAACACCGCCACCACGGGCAACGCAAACTGGTGCAGCGGGGTATACGCCAGCGCCACCAGCAGCATCAACGGGCCAAAAATAACTGAGCTGGCCAACACCGCGCGGGCGGTGAACAACACGGGCGGTAACGGGTTCTTTTGCAGCAAGCCACCCGAATCAATCAGGCTGTTCATGCCGCGCGAAACGGCGTCGCAAAACGCCATCCACGGCAGTGCGCCCACCACCAAAAAAGTGCCTACCGCATGCGTGGGCGCGCCTTCGCCTAGGCGCATGGAGAACACCACGTCAAACACCAAGTAATACGCCGCCACGGTCAGTAGGGGCTGCAGATATGGCCAAAACACACCCACGGCGGTACCGGCGTGGCGGGCGGCCACTTCGCGCTGGGTTAACACCCACACAAGCGAGCGCGCGCTCCACAGGGAGCGCGCTTCATGAAACAAGGCAGTCATGCAATCTGCGGCGGGGAATCGCCGCGTGAAATAAAACGGTCAGGGTCGCATTGTGCCTGCGCCTGACCCGTGCCCCATTATTTGGCTGGCTGGCCCTGCTTGGGCAAGGCCGCAATGGCCGCGGCAGCTGCATCCTTGTAGTCGGCGGCAAACGCATCAATAGCGACTTTGTTGGACTCGGCGCCTTCCTGAATCTTGCGCACTTCAGCCATGCGCGCTTCGTGCAAGGCCTTGCCACGCTGCTCTTCCACCAGCGCGTCGTGCACTTCGGCATAGGGCTTAACGGCAGCGGGCTTCTTGTCGACCAATTGCAGGATGTGGTAGCCGAACTTGGTTTCCACGATGTCGCTCAGCTCGCCGGGTTTCTTCATTTCAAAGGCTACCTTGTCGAACTCGGGCACCATGCGGCCGCGCTCAAAGCTGCCAAGGTCGCCGCCTTTGGCCGCGCTTCCAGGGTCTTTGGAGAGCTCAGTGGCAAGAACGGCAAAGTCGGCGCCGCCCTTGAGTTTCTTCAGCAGTGCATCAGCATCGGCGCGGGCGGTGCCCCCGTCCTTGGTCAGCAAAATATGGCGAATGTGCACCTGCTCGCCGGTCTTGAAACGTTCAGGCGACGCTTGGTACACCGTCTTGGCCATGGCTTCGACATCGGCGTCGCTGGGCATGTTTTTCTTGTCGATCTCGGCCAGCAACGCGTCGGAGAGGACCTTGTCGCGCGCGAGCTGGATGGCGGCGGCATTGGTCGGGTTCTTGTCCATTCCTTCAGCGGCGGCACGCTGCGCGAGCACGCGGCGGATATACAGATTGTCGGCAATCTGGCCGACCTTGTTCGGTTGGGACAACACGATCTTGCGCATCTCGGGCGGCATGCGCTCGGAATCTGCATGAATATCGGCCGTGGTGATGGTCACACCCTTGCCTTTCACCAGCGCAGTGGGTGCAGCATGCGCAACGGGCGCAGCATGCGCGGTGCCTAGCAACCACGCTGCGGTAGCGATGCCGGTCAGGCAGCCGAGCAGGGCACGGGACAACAGGACGACAGGAAATGCGGTCAGAGTAGGTGTCATAGGTACTAAGTGGCAGTAGAAAGTGAGTACGTACAAATGCCATGCATGTGCAATGATATGTACGAAAGTTTGGGACATAAAAAAAGCGGGGGCAAGCCCCCGCTTTTCAGATGCGCTTTGCAGCGCAAAGTTTCACTGCGATTAACGCGTGAAACGGTGTGGCCAGGTGATACCGTAGGTGCCGGACGTATTGGCCGTTGCCTGCGGGTTCGCCAGCTTGATGAAAGAAGCACCCAAGATTGGCAGACCAACGCTAGTGACCGGCTGTGCACCAGCGTAATCAGGGTCAATGCTGTTCACCGTGGACACATTGGCCCAACCGTTGACGTACACGCCGGACACGTTCTGACGAGCAACCGAACCACCCAGCACCGAGACGCCGGAATCCGCAAAACTCAATACGCTGGTTTCGCCGCAGAAACGCGTCTTCACAACGGTACCTGGCGAGAAGACAGCGCCGCTGGTTTTGCTGGTTTCTTCACGGTCATAGAACGTGGTGCCATCAGAGTTCACGCAGATTGCACCGTTGGTCACCGCTGTGTTGGCAGGCGTGAAACGATTGACCACTGCTGGGGTACCAGTTATCGTGAAGTCCGTGAACAGACGGTAGTTCGTGGTCGTACCCGTGGCTGCGTAGTTTGCAGCAACGTTGTAACGACGGGTAGGCATAGAGAACACCCAGTCGGTCTTGGCGCTGATGCTGCCGTCGTTGGCGTACTGGTTCGTGATCGAGGTCACAGCCAGCGCGTTGGTCAACAAGCCAGCTTGCTCGATAGGCGCGTCTCCACCAATAGCTGCACCAGTAACGTACGGCGTAGACATGTCAGGCAGGTCGTAGTTCGCAGCAGCAATGACGGGCAAGCCGACTGTAACAGGACCAGTTTCATTACGCACATTCAAGGTACGGAACAAAGGATCAGCCGTGTAAGCGTCCGGGGAAGGAGCGCCATTGGCATTTTGCGGGAAATGC
This sequence comes from Burkholderiales bacterium, assembly GCA_038235025.1. GTDB lineage: Bacteria > Pseudomonadota > Gammaproteobacteria > Burkholderiales > Burkholderiaceae_C > Simplicispira. Next base: position 33,921 of record JBBSUJ010000007.1, on the reverse strand, counting down.
ACAAAGTTGGCACGACCGTCCGCGCCAGCAGTCGACACACGTGCACGGATAGCGGTAGCGCCAGCCGAGAACGTCGTGGTTTGCGCCACGTTGATGATGTAGTAGTCACCGACCAGACCGGTTGTAGGCGTGTTAAAGCCCAAGGTACGAGCAGCAGCTTCGCTGGTACCGCCGGTACCAGTGGAACTGAAATTGGTCAACGTGCTGTTCAGAGTGGAATCGGTGCAAGGTGCCACGCCGTTTACGTGCTTAGTAGCCGTAAACAAAGGGGTACCAGGAACGATGTCAGCCATGTTGAACATTTCAACGTAGCCTTCGCGGGTATTGTTGCCTTTGTCGTCCGCATTCAGAGCGCTGTTCAGACGATCCTGAACGAACGACTGGGCAACGCCCTTGCTCAGCTTGGGCAGCGTGCAAGAACCGTCGGTTGTGACGATTTGCGCCACGCCGTCAGAACCAGCCGAAACTGCGGTAGTCCACACGTCGCCTGGCGACAGGAAAACCTGGAAGTCAAGAATGTCGTCAGAGTTCAGAGCGCCGCGGAAGCGCACTTTCATAGCCTTGCCGTTGACGGTGTCGGTGTTGACCACGTGCAGCACGGTCATGTTGCCGTTTTGGGTGTTGAAATAAGGGAACAAGAGTGCGTGACCGATGCCGCCTTCAGCGAAATCCATAACAGTGGCGGTAGCCGGCGTCATGTTGCCAGCGGTGCCGGCACCAACGATTACGTCAGCCGATGCCGAACCCACAAAGCCCAGGCCACCAATCATGGTAGCAATGCTCAGGGCCAGAACATTTTTCTTCATACAAGAACTCCAGTTAAAAAATTTGGTAAGCGCAGCTACCACGATTGATTACGCTGAGGGATGTTAGCACAGGGCCCTTGCACGCTACATGGCGAAAAGGTAACACAGAACCAGCTTGTTGAGAAAAACCAACAACTTTTCGCCCTAGGGATCGATACGCGAACAACTACTAAAAGTCACAAATCCTGAAAGTGCCACCACTGACCATCTTCCAGCAGCCAGACTTCGTTCAAATAAGTATCGACTGCAGGAATCTTAAGGCCAACGAGGGCTGGAGTGACCGAAAGCTTCATCTGAACCTCACAGCGTTGTGGTTCGCACGCAACTTTGTTAACTTCTGACGAGCCCACGGCAACGCCCGCGCCATATTGCAGCTTGTATTCCTGCGCGGACTTGAGCTTGCGATAGGCAGGGGCAGAATAGGTATAGGCCTTTTCGTAATTGCCAACGCGGCGTGCTGCCCAATATTCAGTTGCGCGGGCGCTCACCTGCTGTTCCGGTGTTTTGGGCGTCAGCATTGCGCAGCCCGTGGCGGCAAGCAGCATTGCTCCCAGCAAAGCAGTGCCAACGCTGCGGCGTATAGCGATCGGGAGAGTCATAGTAGAACCTTTCATTTCAGGGCTGGTGATATTGGAGGAAGTGCCGGTACCGGAACCGCCGTGGGCGCCGGCGCATACAACGAGCCGGTTGACGGATTAGGGTCAGATGAGGCCGCTGGCACGGAGGTATCTGGCCTTGGCGTGCGCAACTGTTCGCGCAGTTCAATCGCCTTCAGGCCTTGCATTTTGGCGCGCAGGTCGTCGCTGACCTGGCGAATGTCCACGTCGGAGCGCACCACGCGGGGCGTGATGATGACGATAAGCTCGGTGCGGTTGCCATCGTTGGCGGTAGAGCCAAATAAGTTGCCAATCACCGGAACCGTGTGCAGGAACGGAATACCCGACTTGCTACTGGTGCTGCGGTCCTGAATCAAACCGCCCATGACAATAGATTCGCCTGAGCGCACGGCGACTTTGCTGGAGAGCTGGCGCTGCAGGAAGGCGCGCTGCTTGCTGACCTCGTCCTGGGCACCCACGTCGGTGATGGACTGGTCCACCTGCATGGTGACCACGTTGCCCGAATTGACCGACGGCGTCACCGTAAGCTGCACGCCAGTGTCTTTGTACTGAATGTTGGTGGTGGTGACGGTACCCTCCAGGTTGCTGGTGGTGCCTGCCTGAATAGGGGTTTGCGTGCCAACGTTGATGGAGGCGACGTGGTTGTCCAGCACCATGAGCGATGGACTTGCGATGACCTTGACCGATGTTTTGGTTGACAGCGCACGCAGCAGCGCGGTGACGTTGCCGGCCGGGTTGATGAGTGCGTACGAGAAGCCACTGAGCGGCGAGCCCAGTGCCGCGGGCAATCCGCTTGCGCCGTTCAAAGTGCCTCTGCCGGTGTAGTCGGTATTGGCGCGGCTGTCTTTAAACGCCCACTCCAAACCATATTCAAGGGTGTCGTTGAGTGTGACCTCGACGATGGACGCCTCAATGAGCACTTGCGTGAGCGGCAGATCAAGCCGCCTAAGGGTGGATTCGATTCTGCCGTATTCGGCCTTGGTGCTCCAGACCAGCACCGAGTTGTTGAGCTGGTCGGCAATGACGCGAATGCCGTCAATGTCTACGGCGGTGCTGCTTTGGGAGCCGTTACCCGACTGCGTATTGCCGCGTCCTTGCTGGCCGAAGCCCCGAGTGCCACCCGAGGCACCAAAGCCACCGCTGCCCGACGTTCCCCCCATCGAATTGCCGCCAAACGCATTGCCGCCCAAGGCGTTGTTGGAACCGCCAAACGGTGAGCTGGTGCCGAACGCGTTACCGCCCCCCGTCCCTTGCCCGAAGGAGTCGCCGGCATAGATACCCAAGCCCGGCGATACACCGCTGTTGGCGGCGGATGCCGACGCGCTGCTGGCGCCCTGCCCACCGAAAATGCCGCCCAGTACGGTGGCGAGGTGCTGTGCGCTGACGTTTTGCACGGGGTAAATAAAGAGCTGGCGCTCGTTGCCGTTGTCGTTGGGCTGGTCGAGCTTTTCGATCCACTTGCGCGCTTCCTCCAGGTATTCGGCGCGCGGTGTGACGACCAAGATGCTGTTGAGCCGCTCAATAGGCACGATGCGCAGGGCACCGAACAGGGGGTTGCCCTGGCCCAAAGCTGCCGCCGCTGCAGCGGGTGCTGCGCCTGGAGCCGTGCTGCCTGCGCCACCCCCGGCAGCCGCTGGCGGTGCACCGCCACCACTGACAAGTTGCAGAGCGGTTTGCACATCCCTGATAGAAGCGTATTTAAGCGGGAACACGCCCACCGACATGCCCTTGAGCAAGTCCACATCAAAGGTGCTGACGAGCTCAAGCCAGCCTTCCGCCTGGGTGCGGGTGCCGGAGAGCACGAGCAAATTGCGCACGTTGTCGACGCGCGCAAGCGCATCGGCCGGCAACATGGGACGCAAAATGGTGGCCATTTCAGCCGCGCCTATGTATTGCAGCGGCACAATGATGGTGCCGTAACCGGGCGCCAGCGGCTTGCCAGGGATGGCCTGGCGCACCGAGCCGCCGATGCTGCGCAAAGCATCAGGACGCCCTACGTGGTAAGAGCCACGCGCGTCGCGCATTAGCGCCAAACCATTGGCTTGCAAGGCGCTTTCAAGCAGGAACACGGCTTCGTCCGGCGCAACCGGCTGGCGCGTGACCAGTGTGACCGCCCCGCCTATGGGGGGGTGCAGCACATAGCTGACTTTGAGCAGGTCGCCCAGCACGGTGCGCACGACTTCGGCGACGGGGGCTTCTTCGAAAGTGAGGGAAACCGGTGCGCCGGTCAGCGCAGCAAACTCTGCGGGCGGCGCGATGACTCGATCGGTACCGCGCAGGATTCGGGGTGCTTTGTCGGCCTTTGCGTCTGCTTCAGTCGTATCAGCCGCACCGATCGTATCGGTGGCACCGTCGGTACCACGGCCATCAAACTGGCTGGTGACGTTGCTGCGGCTCGCAGGTGCCCGCTCGATGATGACGGGCGCTGCGCGCTCGGCGTCCGTAACAAGGGTGGCGGGCACTGCGCTGCTCGCACCGGCGGGCTCCTGAGGCGTCGTTTGGCAGCCCACCAGAGTCAACAGCGTGATCAAGAAGTAACGTTTAGGGGTCATGGGTCGGCCGGTTGGGCAACAAATAAGGCGAACCGCTTTTTCAGCGGCCGCCGCCGAAGCTGGGCTGATTGGGGTCGGGCTTCGCATTGGTGATTGAGGCTGCACTGCTCGCGTCCGGAGACGAAGCAGTTGCAGAAGATTCCGGGCGTTTGGCAGCAGCCGGATCGGCAAAGGGTGCCGGGACAAACGGCAGGGCTCTGGTTGGCGGCGCATTTACGGCCCCGGCATTCGCCGCGCCGGGCACTGCCAGCGAGATATCGGCCCGCTTGAGTTGCAGCACGCGCGTTTGCCCGCCACTGGCAAAAGTGGCTTCACGATCGCCAATGGATTGGAGGGTCCAGCCGTCGAACGACTGATTGAGTTGAACCCGAACATCCCTGCCCGCAATGTGCATGATGAGGCCACTGGCACCCGCGCTGTTGAAAAGACCGGTAAGTTTTGCGGTGCTGAAGTTATCGACTGGCGCTGCCGCCACCACATCGGGAGGCGGCTCGGGCTCGGGCGGACGGCGATTCGGCGAAAAGAGGGGCTTGTCCAGCAGGGCCACAAAGCCGGTGGTGTCCGCAGGGGCAGGCGCGGGCAAGTTCGGCGCCTGGGCCGCAAAATCGTTCAAGCGGGGCGCTGGTGCTTCCCACTGCGAACCCTGCAGTGAGCCATTGGGGGCAACCCAAGAGAGAAGCAAAATGCCCAGCAGTACGGCGTTGAGACCGGTTAACAGGTGCAGGGCGCGCCGTTTCAATACGGGCGTCATGCGGGCTCCCGAAGGACGCTAAAACTGAACAAGACGCTCAGGCGAATGGGAGTTTTGGCAGCGACTTTGGCATTACTAAAATTTTGCGACACCACGGTGACGTCGTCCAGAAAAATAGCCGGATTTTGGCCAGAGATGCCTGCCAGCGCAGCCTGCAGGGCCAGCATGTCGCCCTCGGCACGCACCGACAAGGGAATACGCTCCACGTCTTTTTCGGCCTTGGCGGGGAGCACCTGGCTGCTGATGATTTGAAGACCCGCGCTGCTTAGCAAAGAGCGTATGCGTTGCTGCGCGGCATTGCCTGTTTGGGCGGCATCGTCGGTCACTGGCGAGACGTATTGGGCACGGTCTGCCTTGGCGCGCTCGAGCGCAGCATCGAGCTCGGCGCGCTGCTTATGCAAACCCAGCATGCGCGCGTAGCGGGGCTCCATGTCGGCAAGGTACTGTTCAGCAGCCTGGTGTTTTTGCACTATGAAAAGCACCAGCAGGCCACACGGCACCACTACCGCAAGCACGGTGCAAATCAAAGCGATTCTGTTGCGCAACACAGTTGGGTTCATGGCGTTTTCTCGGCGTCAGCGCGACCCGGTGATGCAGCCTGCGGGGCAATGGATGGCCGAGCAGCGCCTCTCGCTGAGGGTGAACCTCCAAAAGTAGCACCGCCAAAAGTCGCACCGCCAAAGGTAGCTGCCGGAGCGGCTGCCGGGGCTGCAGGAATGGTGGTAGCCGGCGTAGGCGTAGGCATGGGCATGGGCGGCGCTTGCGCAGGGACGGGGGCAGACGATTCCACTTCCACACCAAACTGGGCCGGGTCGGCCGTGAATTCAATGGCGAAAGCGTCTTTGTCGGTGCCTGCTACACGTGTCGCTGCGCTGGGCGCTCGCACGTCGCGAAGGCCAGACTGACTGCCCAGTAGCTGCATTAACGCCGACGCGTTGCCAGTCATGCCATCAATCGTCACTTTGGTACCGGTGAGTTTGAAGCTTTGCAGGGCGGTATCGTCTGGCAACAACTGAGTGAGAGCCTCAAGCAGGCGCAGCGGCTCAATGCGGTCCGACAAACGCTGCTGCAGTGCTGTGGTCTGGTCGGCTGCGCGCACCAGCGCTTCGCGCTGGGCAATAGCGGGTGCGGCGGTACGCGTGAGCGCGTCGTAGGCTACTAAGGCTTGGTCGGCGCGCAACTTGAGCTTGAGGGATGGGGTAAGCGCGATAAATATCGCAATAACAGCCGCGCTGGCCAGCAACGTGACGCCCGCGCGGCGGCGGCGTGCGACGAACGCCAGCCGACGGGGTTCGCCAAACCCTCTCAGAACGACGGGATGGCCTGACGCGTCAAAAACCCAGAATTCGGGGGCTGCGTTTGCTGGCAACCGGCTCGCCAGCGCGCTTTGGTAGGCCAACAACTGCTTGCGCGATGCAAGGACAACAGCTCCCGCTTGGCCTGCGTGCGGCGCGATGCCCCAGCACAGATCATCCGCGGCAAAGGGGCTGGCGGTGCGGGCTTCCAGTGCCAAAGCGCGCTCCCGGTCGGCAGCGCTCATGGCGGGCAGGCGAACACTGCGGCGCAGCATCAGGTCCTCTGGAACTTCAATGGCTGTGAAAGCCACTTCGGTGGGCGGGGCCGATGGCGAGGCGTAAGTGCGCTGCCCATCCTGCCAAACAGCATCTTTGCCGTCTGCCTGCAAGAGCAACACCGGAGTGGTCGGCGTCAGCCAAGAGAAAATTGGCCAGGTGCTGGCACCCTCCCACGGCTCGCGGAGCTGCCGCACAAGATCGTTCAGATCAAGGCCGAAGAAACGAGCATCCGAAGAAAAAGAGGGCATCGGCTTCAGGGGTTTGCGCTGGCTGGCACGGTGCGCTGGCTCGCATGAAAAATTTGCCAGGGCGCGCCGCTGCGCCTATCGGGCGTTAACAACACATCACGCAGCACATCGACGGATGCGCCGTCGGTGCCCGGTACACGGGCTACGAGGCGAAACTGCCGCCCGGAAGCCTGCTGCACAAAGTTGCCGTCAAGGGAGGTGATGTCGATTCCTTCGCCCCCCGCGCGCCGCGCGCTGTCGATACGGTCGGCCGCTGCAAGGTTTCCGTTGGCCAGCACTACAAGTACGTCGCGTGGAGCCGCCAAGGCGTTCACCCTACCGGAGCCGCGCAGGTCGGCGGTCACGAGGCCGGCGAGTCTAGCATAGAGGCCGTAGGTGAAATCAGGCACCTGAAGCAGGTCTTCCGGGGCTTCAAAGCGTGCCGGAAGGCCGCGTGCATCCCGACGTTCCCGAGCCGCCAGTGTGGCCAGCGCCAGGCCATCCGCAGCGTCTGAGGGGAGTCCGCCGGCGACGGCGTAAAGTTTGGCGAGCAGCGCTGCAGGGGCTGCATTGAGGTTGATCAGGCCGGTTAGCGGAATCACGCGCACGGCAATGGACTGGCCTTGAAAGCTGACGGGTGCCTCGCGCAACTGCGTGATTGGCGTACCTGCGGCCACCATTTGCTGGAGCACCAGCGAAATGGCAGCTTCGCCCAGCGCGGTGGCCTGCAGGGCGTCGCGGGCGGTGCTGAGCAGCGCAGCCTCTTGCCGCACCGAGCGGGTAAGGCCGGTAACGGCAATGGACAACGCCGCCACGATCCACAGCACGGCGATCAGCACCATGCCGGTGCTACGAGTTGGCGAACTCCTCTCCCAGATCATCTGCTGCCTCCAAACACCGCTTCGCCTGACGAAGCGCCGCTGCCGCCGGGCAGCACCCGCAGTGGCAGGATGAGCGTAGGCCAGGGGAGATCGTTGCTGATGAGGCTGATGCGCACACGCCCAGGCAATGCATCGCTAGAACTCCAAGCGGGCGTCCAGGTAGGGGGTTCGGGCGCGGCATCCTCGTAAGCGAACTGGAGGGACGCCACAGATTTGACCAGCACATGGCGGTCGGAGGCGGCCCAATCGGGCAGGATGTTGTCGTCCCTCCAAGGCGTATAACGCAGCACGAGTGCGAGCGTGCTGGCCTCATTCTCCAGACCAAGCTTGAAAAAATAGCGCCCTCCTGCACCATAGCGGGCGGGCATGATGCCGATCCAGGACATCTCTTGAGGCTGGCCGCTGAAGAGGTACGGGTTTTCGCCCGCTTTGAGCACACCCGGTTTGCGGTGCTGCGCAATGCGGCCAAGCGTCTCGCGCAGAAAACCGCTGGTGACGCGCAGGTCGTCGGTACGGGTGAGGCGCGCGTCGAGCCGCTCTTGCGTTTGCGCCATGGATTGAAGGGCAGAACTTAGTGCCAACACAATGAGCGAAAGCAGGGTCATGACGACCAGCAGCTCGACCAAGGTAAAACCGCGCCGCGCCACGTGTGGACGAGTGCGCCTTGTCATGGCGCGCGACCCGGCTCAGGCGGCTTGCGCTCGGGACGCAGAGTGCGCAGCGCGAGTTCACGCTGGGGCTCGCCCCAGCGCACCACGATGTCCACAGCGTGGAGTGGCGCAATGTTGGGACCTGAGAGGCCGGTGTTGAATGGAGCACTGTTGACGCGCCAGGCGTAGTTGCCATCAACCCCGGCGTCGTTCCACCCCTCTGCGGGCACGGTGCTGCGCAGGTCCAGCAATGATTGGCCGACGATAACGGCACGTTGGTAGGCTTCCAGGTCGGCCACGTTGCGCGCGCCAGTGCCGCTGGCGCGGTACAGCAGGCCGAGCGACATGCCCAAAATGGCAAGCGCTACCAGCATTTCCAGCAAAGTGAAGCCTTGCGCGTGAACGGGACGAAGGCAGCGCGCGCCACGCGCCCGGCGCGTCACGGCGACAAGGCCTCTTGCGTGACCCGGCCCGACAGCCAGTCGACCCGCAGCCGCGTACCGATGCCCGGGCCACGGAGCACTTCGATGCTGCCGCCGCTGGCACCGCCACTGGGCAAAAAACGAATGCCGGCTTCTTTCCCGGTGGCAACGCCCTGCAAGTTGTCTGCCGCGATAGTGCGCAGCTCAATGCCTTCAGGAATGTCGTGCAGCGGGCTACCGACAATGCCGAAGTTGCGGTCGGTGAGTTTCACAACAAACAACACGTCGCGGCCCTGGCTTTGCGCCTGAAACCGCGCGCCGCGCAAGTCGCGCACCAGCGAGCGCACGGTGTCGCTGTATTTGGCGGAAGCGCTGAGCCGGTCAAAGGCAATCGGTACCACAGCGGTAAGAACCGCCATGATCGCAAAGACGACCAACAGCTCGATTAGTGTGAAGCCGCCTTCGTAACGCGTATCACGGCAGATATCTGGCGGCATATTTCGCCGCATGGACGGCACCACCGTGTGCTGACGCCGCGTCAGGGCTTGTTGCGCACGTCGGCGTCTTCGCCCTCGCCACCGGGCGCGCCATCGGCACCGAGCGAGAGGATTTCCAGGCCGCCGTTGGGGCCTGGATTGGCATAGCGATAAGGCTTGCCCCATGGGTCGGTAGGGAGCTCTCCCTTTAAATAGGAACCGTTCCAGCCATTCACATTGCCGGGCTTGGTGACCAAGGCTGCAAGGCCTTCTTCGCTGGTGGGGTAACGGCCCACATCGAGCTTGAATATTTCGAGCGACTTGTCGAGATCGGAGATTTGAACGCCCGCGGTTTTCGATTTGGCACCGCCAAGCAGATTCAACACGCGCGGGCCCACGAGGCCGGCGAGTAGCGTAAGGATGGCCAACACCACCAACAACTCGATAAGGGTGAAACCACGGGATAAAGACGCTGTGCCGCGATTGCGGCGCGCAGGGAAAGTCACCATTGGGGACGGCTCCTTGAGCAAACAAAAATTATACGGCGAGGTCGTTAACAGACAGGATGCCGAGGAGGATGGAGACGATGATCGCGGCGATCAAGATGCCCAGCACCAAAATAAGCACCGGCTCGACCAGCGTGAGCAGACGTTTGATACCGGTTTCGACCTCGCGGTTCAATATGTGAGCGAGCTCGAGCATCATGGGGCCTATGCGGCCGGTTTCTTCGCCCACACGGATGAGGTTAATGGCCAGCGGCTCGAAAATGCCGGTGGCGGCAACTGCGGACACCACCTTGCCGCCTTCTTTGACCACCGGTGCGACGCCGGCCAACGAGCGCCGAAGAACCACATTGCTTACGGTTTCAGTGGCAATGTGCAACGCAGTGAGCATAGGCACGCCGTTGCCGAGCAGCGTACCGAGCGAGCGCGAAAACAAGGTGAGCTGGTATTTGCGCGCCAGCGGCCCCACCAGCGGCATGCGCAGCAGCCGCGCCTGCCACCAGCGCCGACCGGCCGGTGTGCGCAGCCAGCGAAGCAGCAAGCTGCCAAGGCCAAAGGCGGCAATGCCAATGACGATGCCGTAGCTGCGAAACACCTGGCCGGCGGTCATGACCCAGCGCGTGGGAAGCGGCAGCGCATCGCCCATTTCGGTGAACAGCTTTTCAAATTGCGGCACGACGAAACCCAACATGACGACGAGAGAGAGCGCTGCCACCGCGAGCAGGATGGCGGGGTAAATGGTGGCGGACACTACGCTGTCGCGCAGATCCCGCTGGCGCTCCATGTGCTCTACAAGTCGGTCAAGCACGCCGGACATTTGGCCACTGGCCTCGCCGGAGCGAATCATGTTGATGTAGAAATCGCCAAACAATGCGTGGTGCGCCGCCAGTGCGCGGCTGAGCGGGGTGCCGCCCTTAACAGCATCGAGCAGGCCCTGCACCAGCGCGCCCACGCTGGGCTTGTGGCTCATGTCGATCAGCACACGCAGGGCGTTGTCAAGCGCCAGGCCGGCGCGCAGCATGATGGCCAGCTCGGACGTGAGGGCCAGCACGTCGGCCGCATTGACAGGACCGCGCGCTTTACGCCCGCCGCTTGCGGGGGCTTGAGACCCCTCCAGCTTTTGGGTGGTGGCGATCGCGCCAGAGCTCGCGGGTTCAATGTGAAGGGGCGTGAGGCCGAGCACGCGCAAGTGCCGCACCACTGCGGCTTCACCGGGTGCGGCAAAGTGGCCTGTCTCCAGCTTGCCAGCGCTGTTGGCGGCGCGCCAGGCGAAATCAGGCATCGGCTTGGTCCTGCGTGACGCGGGCGAGCTCGTCGAGTGTGGTCACGCCTTTTGCCACTTTGCGCAGCCCATCTTCATAAAGGGTCAGCATGCCGTTTTGCGCAGCCAATGCATTGAGTGCGTTGGCATCACGCCCTTCGATGATGGCGCGGCGCATGGGCTCGTCGAGCGACAGCAATTCGTGGATACCGGTACGGCCGCGGTAGCCCGACTGGCGACATTCCGAGCAGCCTACGGCGCGGTAGAGAGCGGTTTCGCTGCTGCAAAAGCGCGCCAGACCGGTGCTTGCGCGCACTTCGGCCCCAGGCTCATACGCTTCTTTGCAATGCGGGCACAAGGTGCGCACCAAGCGCTGCGCCAGCACGCCGTTGACGGCCGAGGTGATGAGGTAGCTCTCAACACCCATGTCCTTCATGCGGATAACGGCGCCAGCAGCGGTGTTGGTGTGCAAGGTGGACAACACCAAGTGGCCGGTGAGAGCGGACTGCACGGCGATTTGCGCGGTTTCACCATCACGCATTTCGCCGATCATGATGATGTCGGGATCCTGGCGCAGGATGGAGCGCAGAGCATTGGCAAAGGTGAGGTGAATCTGCGGGTGCACCTGAATCTGGTTAATACCGTCGAGCTGGTATTCGACCGGGTCTTCCACAGTGATGATTTTTTGTGCGGTGGCGTCGATCTTGGCGAGCGCGGCATACAGCGTGGTGGTTTTGCCGGAACCCGTAGGGCCGGTCACCAAAAGAATGCCGTGGGGCCGTGCCAAAAGTTGGTTAAAGCGCTGCAGGGTGTCCTTCTCAAACCCCATCTTTTCAAGCTCAAGGCGCACGCTGGCGCGGTCGAGCACGCGCATGACGACGCTTTCCCCATGCACCGTGGGCACGGTGGAGACGCGTAAATCGAGTTCGCGGCCCTTTACGCGTGTTTTGATGCGGCCGTCTTGCGGCAGGCGGCGTTCGGCAATGTCGAGGTGCGCGAGCAACTTCACGCGCGAGCTGACCGCTGCGCTCAGGCGCGGCGGCACCAGTTCACCGGCGTGGATGACGCCGTCGACCCGGTAGCGCACGTGCAGCCCGTCGTCAAAAGGCTCGAGGTGAATATCAGACGCGCGCAAGTCGATGACGCGACCGATGATGTTGCTGACCAAACGGATGACCGGCGCTTCGCTGGCGAGGTCTTTGAGGTGTTCGACGAAGTCGCCGCCGTCCGCCCCGTCGCCAAAGCCATCGTCAAGACCGTCCTGCGCGTCGGGCGGGGGCTCGGCCAAGGCTTTTTCAATGTCTGTTTCCAACGCGAGATGCACTGCAATTTGCAGCCCGGTGGCGAGCCGGAGGCCTTTGACCACAAAGGCGTCTTGAGGAACCGCCATGGCGACATGGAGGACGCCATCGTCTACACGCAGCGGATACACCGCATTGGCTTGCAGAAACCCCGGCAGCAGGCCTTCGACCTCGGGCGCAAGGTCGGGAAAGTCGCTGCTCGCAACCAATGCAACGCCCAGCTGGCTTGCCAGCACCTGAGCCACATCCGTCTCCGACACCAAGCCCAATTGCACCATGACGCGGCCCAGCATGCTGCCCATTTCTTCCTGCGCGGCCAACGCGCGCTCGAGGTCGCGGGCACTGAGCTTGCCGGCTGCCACCAACAACTCGCCAAGGCGCAGCCTTTGCGGCTCAGTGTGCAGGGAAGTATCTGCCAGTGCGGAGGCGGCTTGAAGAGTCATAGAGTGTGAGATGGAAGGCGGAGCCGCAGCGCCTTGGCCAAGGCCGTTCGCTGCGGTGCGGTGCGGTTGAACTGCCAGCGGGCAAGTGTACCGGCGGGCGTATCTGCCGCGCCCAGATCAGAACGCCCGAATGGAAACATTGGCAACGCGCCGGCGGTGATGCCGCATTTCACTGGCCTTGGTCAGGTGCGCGATACAGTGCGGCCAGCACTCACGCCCTGCCCTGCCGTTCCTGTTCGCAATGCCCTACTCCGTTGACCGTTCTCGCGCGCCGCTTTTGCTCGCCATAGTTGTCATTGTCATCACTTTGCTCGTGGCAGGTGCTGCTGGCGTGTACCGCCTTCGATTGCAATTTCCGCAAGCGGCGCCAGCGCGGGAGGCGCTGCTGCTTGCGCCGCTGGTGGGTGTAAACGACACCTGCATTGAGCAGGAACCGATCGACCACTCGGCGGCCAGGCCTTTGGACACAAAGAGGCCTGCGACGCTCTCGGCCGCTTGCGGTGGCGAGAGCGGGTCGGCGGCGGCGTTGATTGAATCCACGCTGGCACCGCTGATAGCACTGGTATCGGCCCAAACAGACCTCACAGCGCCAAAAATATTCGATCTGGGTTACACGCTGGCCGTCCCTTTACTGGCTCTGTATGAGCACGGGCCGCTGGGATGGACGATTGATGCGGAGCGGGTGGCGAGGGTTGCGCGCACCTTGGCACAGAGCCCGAGACCTATGGTGCTGTATCTGTTTTCCACCCACTTCTCTGCAGAAGTACCTATAGAGCGCAGCCTTGCAGCCGACCCCACCAACCTGGCGCAGACGCGAGACGGACCGCTGGCCACCAGCAGTTACTACGGCGCACCGCTCTACAACTGGAGTGTGACGCGTACCGACAACCCGCTCACCGCACGGCGGGAAGAAGCACTGGCGGCCGTATTGGATGCGGTGTGCGGCTTGGCGCCCGGTGCGCGCGGCCGGGTGAAGGCGGTGACCCTGCTGGGCGAAACGCACCAGCTTTTTCCCGACTTTGAAGCCGGAATGGGCTTTTCCAGTCCTTACCGAATTACGGACTACAGCGCAGCGTCGGTGGAGGGTTTTCAAGCTTACTTGCGCCAGGAGTTCGGCACGGTGGCGAAGCTCAATCGCTCACTGGGCAGTGACTACGCTTCGTTCGGCACCGTGGTGCCTCCTTCGCGCGACATCCGCACTGAACCGCTCACGCGCTACACCGAACATATTGACGCGTTCGCCCACGGCACGCTGCCTATTGGCGGCTGGGCTTACGTGCCCCCAGCACAGGGGTCAACGGGACGGGTGCCTTGGGTGCATGTGTACCGCGATGGCGTGTTTGTCGGCAGGGTACGCGCGGACCGAGGGCGTCAAGACGTGGTGAAAGCGCTCCCGGAGGTGCAGCAAGCGGATACAGGCTGGCGGATGGACCTGGATTACCGAAGTCTGGCACCGGGCCTGCACCGCATCGACGTGCTGCTGGAGCAGCGCGCCGGAGAACTGACATTGATTGGTTCGCGGCAGATCGCCATCATGGACGCGCGCCAGCAAACGCCGTTGCTACAACCGCAGCAGCCGCTGCCAACAACTACCGCTTTGCGACCTGGCGTGCAAGCGCACGTGGACCAGCCGCTGGAGCAGGCCTCGCACTACTTCAACCCGCTGGTGCCGTATTGGCACGCGTTTCGCGGGAAACAGGTGGCGGATTATCTGGAGCACTTTTCGCAGCAGGTGGGGCGTTCGTGCCTTGCAAACGTGCCGCGCTACACGCACCAAATTGTTCCCTTCAGCAACCCGAGCTGGGACGAAAACAAGTTTGCGATTGGGCAAAGTTTGCAACGCGGCGGTAGTTTGCAGCTCGGCATCAGCTTGTATGGCGACGCGGCCTATGGTGCGCGGTTCCCTGCGTGGCTGCGGGCCACGGGTCACCGCACCTACGGCGTGACGGAGTTCCACCCACTGCGCGCGATGGACGCGCAGCGCTTGCGCGGTGTGCTGGATGCACACGCGGCAGATGGGGCGCAATTTTTGTCGTTTTTTCTGGAGCCGCGCTGGCAGGGTGAGTTGGTGCCACGCGCGGCGCACAACCCGTTTTCTTTTGACCTGGACAACCCGGAATTTGGCTCCGACGTGCTGTACCGGTCAATGCAGCAGGTGCTGCAAGCTGACTAGTCGAATACTTCGGCCTGCGACAGGGCGAGCCCCTGCGCATCTTTTCCCGAAAGGCGGGGCTCGTCAGTAAGCCCCCAATCAATCCCCAGCTCCGGGTCGTTCCACGCCATGCAGCGCTCGTATTCAGGCGCGTAGTAATCGGTGGTCTTGTACAAAAACTCCGCCGTCTCACTGCGTACCAGAAAACCATGCGCAAAGCCGGGCGGAACCCAGAGCTGGCGGTGGTTCTCGCCGCTCAACTCCACGCCCACCCATTTCCCAAACGTGGGTGAGCTTTTGCGAATATCCACCGCCACATCGAAAACACGGCCCTGCACCACGCGCACCAGCTTGCCTTGGGGCTGCTGGATTTGGTAGTGCAGGCCGCGCAGCACGCCTTGGGCGCTGCGGCTGTGGTTGTCTTGCACGAAATGGTGGTCGGTACCAGTGGCCTCGTTGAAGGCGCGCTGGTTGAAGCTTTCGTAGAAAAAACCGCGAGCATCGCCAAACACTTTGGGTTCTATGAGCACCACGTCGGGGATGGCGAGTCGGGTAGCTTTCATAGGGCAATCAAAACACTTTTTCTTTGAGGAGGCGCTGCAAATACTGGCCGTAGCCGTTCTTGGCCAGCGGCTGTGCCAGGCGCTCTAACTGGGCGCTGTCGATCCAGCCGCTGCGCCAGGCAATTTCTTCGGGGCAGGCAATTTTCAAACCCTGGCGGCGCTCCAGTGTGGCGATGAACTGGCCGGCGTCGAGCAGGCTGTCGTGCGTGCCGGTGTCGAGCCAGGCGTAGCCGCGCCCCATGATTTCGACGTTCAGCTCGCCGCGCTCCAGGTACAGGCGGTTGAGGTCGGTGATCTCTAGCTCGCCGCGTGGCGATGGTGCCAAGCCGCGCGCGAGTTCAACCACTTGCGAATCGTAGAAGTACAGGCCGGTGACGGCGTAGTTCGATTTGGGTGCTTGCGGCTTTTCCTCCAGGGAGAGTACCTTGCCGCTGCCATCGAACTCGGCGACACCGTAGCGCTCAGGATCTTGCACGTGGTAGGCGAAGACGCTGGCCCCCTGCGTGCGCTGATCGGCGCTCTGCAGCAGCTCGTGAATGTCGTGGCCGTAGAAGATGTTGTCGCCTAACACCAGAGCGCTGGCGTGACCGTCCAGGAACTTTTCGCCGATGATGAAAGCTTGCGCCAAACCGTCGGGGCTGGGCTGCACCGCGTATTGCAGGTTCAAACCCCACTGGCTGCCATCGCCCAGCAATTGCTCAAAGCGCGGCGTGTCCTGCGGGGTACTGATGATCAGGATGTCGCGAATGCCTGCCAGCATGAGCGTCGCCAGCGGGTAATAGACCATGGGCTTGTCGTACACCGGCAAAAGCTGCTTGCTGAGTGCGAGCGTGGCAGGGTGCAAGCGGGTGCCGGAACCACCGGCGAGCACGATGCCTTTGCGGCTGGTGGCAGGGGAATTTTTCACAGGATTTCTTTCAGCATGCGGGCCACGCCCTGCTGCCACGGCGGCAGCGTGAGGCCAAAAGTGGTCTGCAGGCGGGTGGTGTCAAGGCGTGAGTTGTGCGGCCGCGCGGCCGGCGTGGGGAACGCACTGGTGGGCACGGGCGCTACTTCAGTCGCTTTAATTTTGATAGCTGGCTGCCCAATAACAGCAAGCGCTAGCACCTCTTTTGCGTATAAATTCCAGTTGGTTTCGCCGCTGGCGACGCAGTGGTACAGACCGGCATCTTGCGGGTGCGCTTGCAGGTGGCGGATGGCGTGGGAGGTGACGTCGGCCAGCAGGTCGGCGCCCGTGGGTGCGCCCCATTGGTCGTCGATGACGGTGAGCCGGTCGCGCTCCTGCGCGAGGCGCAGCATGGTCTTGGCAAAGTTGCCACCGCGTGCGGCATACACCCAGCTGGTGCGCAGAATGAGGTATTGGCAGCCCGACTGCTGGATACGCTGCTCGCCTTCCAGCTTGGTGCGCCCATAAACGCTGAGTGGCGCGGGCGTATCGGTTTCTACCCACGGTATGTTGCCACTGCCGTCGAACACGTAATCGGTGCTGTAGTGCACCAGCAGGGCCTTCAACCGCGCGGCTTCCTCTGCCAGCACGGCCGGGGTGGTCGCGTTGAGGGTTTGGGCGAGCTCGGACTCGCTCTCGGCTTTATCAACCGCTGTGTGGGCGGAGGCATTGACGATCACATCAGGGCGCAGGGCGCGCACCGTCTCCAGAATGCCCACAGGATGGGCAAAGTCGCCGCAGTGGTCCTGGCTGTCAAAGTCGAGGGCGGTAACGTTGCCGAGCACCGCCAAGCTGCGCTGCAGCTCCCAGCCGACTTGGCCGTTTTTACCGAAAAGAACAATATTCAAAGAAGTCATAGCGCCCATTCCTCCACAGCGAGCCCGGGAACGCGCAAAAACTCGCGGGCGTTGTTGGTGACGATCACCGAGTCTTCGGCCAGGGCGTGGGCCGCAATCATCAAATCCATGCCGCCAGTGGGCTGGCCCGCGCGCTCCAGCGCGGCGCGGGCCTGGGCATATTGGTGTGTGGCAGCTAAAGGCCACGGTTGCACGTCAAAACCGGCCAACCAGGCCTCCACGGCCGATGAAAAACGGGGCGACGCCAGCTTGGCCGCGCCAAAGCGCAGCTCGGCCGCGACGATGGCAGACAGCCAAAGCTGGTCTCGCGCCAACCCGGCAAAGCGCCCCAGCATGGCGGCAGGGTGGCGGCGCAGCACGTAGCTGCAAATGTTGGTATCCAGGGTGCGTCGCATGCGAAAAAGTCTTGCCCGGAACTCAGGTCCAGTCGCACTCTTGCGGCGCAGCATCCGTGCGGCCCTGCAAAAATTCTTCAGGCAATTTTTCGGCGGCGGCGTAGAAGGCGGCGAGCCAGTCGGCCGGGCTCTCGTTTGCAGCAGGCTCTGATTGCACCCATAGCGCGTTGCCCACCCGCTCAATGCGCACTTCGCTCGCATCCAGCCGCAGGCGCGCAGGCAGGCGAATAGCCTGGCTGCGGCCGCTCATAAAAAGCCTGGCGGTGGTGGTCACGGCGCACTCCTTCTTGTCATACGGCATTGTAATATCACATACTTTTTTAGTCTGCGATTTGCCTTAAGCGTATTGCGTCTGAACCCAATCTCGGTACACACCAGTCTGCACATTGGCCACCCATTCGGGATGATCCAAATACCACTCCACAGTTTTGCGGATACCGGTGTCAAAGGTTTCCGCCGGCTTCCAGCCCAGTTCGCGCTCAATCTTGCGGGCATCAATGGCGTAGCGGCGGTCGTGGCCGGGGCGGTCTTGCACGGTGGTGATTTGCTCGGCGTAGGGCTTGCCATCCTGGCGCGGGCGCAGCTCGTCGAGCAGGCGGCACACGGTGTGCACGATGTCGATGTTGGGCATCTCGTTCCAGCCGCCGACGTTGTAGGTCTCGCCCACTTGTCCAGCTTCGAGCACGCGGCGGATGGCGCTGCAGTGGTCAGAGACGTAGAGCCAGTCGCGCACCTGCATGCCATCGCCGTAGACGGGTAGCGCCTTGCCGGCCAGCGCGTTGACGATCATTAGCGGGATGAGCTTTTCCGGGAAATGCAGCGGGCCGTAGTTGTTGCTGCAATTGGTGGTGAGCACCGGCAAGCCGTAGGTGTGGTGCCAAGCGCGCACGAGGTGGTCGCTGGCCGCTTTGCTGGCGCTGTAGGGGCTGTTGGGCTCAGTGGCGTGCGTTTCGGTAAACGCCGGGGCATCCGGCGTGAGCGTGCCGTAGACCTCGTCGGTGCTGACGTGCAGGAAGCGAAATGCTTCTTTTTTAGTAGCTGCTAGCGCTTGCCAGTATTGCCTTACAGCCTGCAGGAGCCTGAAAGTTCCGACCACGTTGGTCTGGATGAAGTCCTCGGGCCCGTGAATGGAACGATCCACATGCGACTCGGCGGCAAAGTTGACCACGGCGCGCACCTGGTGCTCGGCCAGCAAGCGCTCGACGAGCGCGCCGTCGGCAATGTCGCCGTGCACAAAGATGTGCCGCGCATCGCCATCGAGAGAGGCCAGGTTGCCGCGGTTGCCGGCGTAGGTGAGCTTGTCGAGGTTGACGACAGGCTCGTCGCTAAAGGCCAGCCAGTCGAGTACGAAATTGGCGCCGATAAAGCCGGCGCCGCCAGTGACGAGAATCATGTGCAGCGGTTAAGTTGGGGGATGCAGGGATGCAGGGATGCAGGGATGCAGGGATGCAGAGAATTATGGCAACGCGGCTGCTCTTCCCGGCGATGTCACACCGGCGCGGCGCCGCTTCAGAAGTGAATGCCGCGCATCAGCTGCTGGAGGGCCATCGCTTCGGCAGACAGTTTGGCCTTGCCGCCCTTTTCATCCTTGCCCCCCTGTGCAGCCGTCGAGTCCGGGAACATGCGAAAGCTGGTGTTCATGGTGATCTGCGCCACGCGCGGCAGGAGTGCATGCATCACCTCGCCCACAACCCCCAAACGGGTGGCAACGCGCACCGGCTTGAAGATGCAGGCCTGGGCAATCATGTCGGCCGCCTCTTCGGGGCTGAGCGTGGGCACGTTGTTGTAGATTTGCGTGGGCGCAATCATGGGTGTGCGCACCAGCGGCATGTTGATAGTGGTGAAGGTGATGCCCTGGTCCGAAAATTCGCTGGCCGCGCAGCGCGTCCACGCGTCCAGCGCCGCCTTGCTGGCCACATAGGCAGAGAAGCGCGGCGCGTTGGTCAGCACGCCGATGGAACTGATGTTCACCACGTGCCCTTTGCGCTTGGTCGCCATGCCGGGCAGCAGACCCATGGTCACGCGCAGGCAACCAAAGTAGTTGAGCTGCATGGTGCGCTCGTAGTCGTGAAAGCGGTCGTAGCTCGATTCAATAGCGCGGCGGATGGAGCGGCCGGCGTTGTTGATGAGGAAGTCCACGCCGCCGTGTTCAGCCAATACCTGCGCAATGAAACGGTCGCATGCCTGCATGTCGGCAATATCCACCGCGTAAGCCACAAACCGGTTGCCGCGTGATTCGGCTTCTGCGCAGGCCTCATCGAGCTTGGCTTGGTCGCGCCCGCAAATCAGCGTGGTGGCACCCGCCTCGGCAAACTTGTGCGCCGCGGCCAAACCAATGCCCGAGCTTCCGCCGGTCACCAGCACTACTTTGCCGGCTACGCTGCCTTTGAGGCTGCGGTCTATGAACAGTTCGGGATCAAGGTGGCGCTCCCAGTAATCCCACAGCCGCCAGGCGTAATCCTTAAGATTTGGGCACACCACGCCCGTGCCTTTGAGCGCTGCCTGCGCCTCGCGGTTATCAAAGCGCGTGGGGTAATTAACGAAAGTGAGCATGTCTTCGGGCAGGCCCAGGTCCTTGAGCACGGCATCGCGCACGCGGCGCACTGGCGCGATAGCCATCAGGCTTTTCTTGATGCCACGCGGCAAGAACCCCAGCAAGGCCGCGTTGATAAACACATTCATGCGCGGGGCGTGCGCAGCGCGGCTGAAGATATCCAGCACGTCTCCCACGCGGTGGCCCACCGGGTCCACCAGATGAAAGCAGCGCTGGGCGATGCCCGCCTGGTGGCTGATGGCGTTCAGCGCGTCGACAACATAGTCCACCGGCACGATGTTGACCCGCCCGCCTTCCAGCCCGATGGCCGGCATCCACGGCGGCAAAATTTGGCGCATGCGCTGGATCAGCTTGAAGAAGTAATACGGTCCGTCGATCTTGTCCATCTCGCCGGTCTGGCTGTCGCCCACCACCATGGCGGGACGGTACACGGTCCAGGGCTGCTGACATTCTTCGCGTACGATTTTTTCGCTCTCGTGCTTGGTTCGGAAATACGGGTGCTCGAGCTCTTCGGCCTCCTCAAACATGTCTTCGCGGAACACGCCTTCGTACAAGCCGGCGGCGGCAATGGATGACACATGGTGAAAGTGGCCAGCGGCGATGGCCTTGACAAATTCCACCGTGTGGCGGGTTCCGTCAATGTTGACCGCCACCTGGCTGGCCTCGTCGGCCGACAAGTCGTACACCGCAGCCAGATGGTAGAAGTGGTCGATCTTGCCCTTGAGGGCTTTGATGTCCTGCGCAGAAACACCGAGCTTGCGCGCAGTCAAATCGCCCAACACCGGAACGGCGCGCGCGGCGCCTACGCCCCAGTAACGGCGCAAGTCCGCAACCTTGTGCTCGCTTTCGCAGCGCAGCAAAAAATGCACCACCACCCCCTTGCGCGCCAACAGCTTTTTAACCAGCCGCCGACCGATAAACCCCGTAGCCCCTGTGACGAAATACCGCATGCATCTTTCCTTTGCGTGACTCCCGGTGCACCGCGGTGGCAGTGCGTGAGGATGTCCTGCATTTTTGCCTGTCAGCGGATTCGGCACCTTCAGCGAAAACCCGCGGCGCCCCATCGGCTGCGCTTGTTTTAGAAGCGCGCCTCTACACCTGATGGCTGCGCGCGCCTACAGTGCGGTCATACGCCCAGTGCAGTTCGCCAAGGCGTCCCCACTCACACGATCGAAGGAGCCAACATGGTCAAGAAACTGCAAAAAATCAGCAACGACAAAAAGAACAACGGCGCGCAGATGGCCAACGCCGTCAAGGACTCGGCCCAGCAAATTTGGCTCGCCGGACTGGGGGCTTTTTCCAAAGCCCAGGCAGAAGGCGGCAAGGTGTTTGAAGCACTGGTGAAGGAAGGCACCACGATGCAACGCAAAACGCAAACCGTGGCGCAGGACCGTATCACCGAAGCCACCACCCGCATGACCGGCATGGCGAACGACATTGGTTCACGCGCAGCGGGCCAATGGGACAAGCTGGAAACCATCTTTGAGGAGCGCGTAGCCAAGTCACTGACCCGCTTGGGCGTTCCCACCTCGCGTGACTTTGATGTATTAAGCGCACGCATTGACGCACTGGCAAAAAGCATGGGCCATGCCGCCAGCAAAACGGCGTCAACGCCGCTGCCAAAGACACCGTCACCGTCACCGTCACCGTCAAAGGTGGCTGCAAAAACCAAGGCCGCTGCCGCCAAAAAAGTGCCTGCGAAAAAGATTTCTACCAAGAAGGCTCCTGCTGGTAAGCCTGCGGCGGGCAAAACGGCGCCCAGGTCTTCAGCGGCTCCCCGCCCGGCAGACGCAAAGGTAGTCAAAACTGCGACTCGCACCGCCAGCCTATCAGCGGCCGCCGGCGCAGATTCCTGACCCTGCTTTGCCAAAGCCCGAAGCGGCTTGTGCCGCCCGGTGAGGAGCCCACGGCCGACATGCAATTGCGCATGGCTGCCTTTCTTTGCGCGTTGCGCTCCGTTGAAAGCGCGCCAGTATTGCTGCAGCGCAGCATGCCGACACCGAAATTGCGTGGAGTAGAGTGGCCGCTTGATCCAGTCATTTGACCTGGCCGCTCATCCCGCTCATCCCGCTTGATACGCTCCAACTGCCTGCTGGTATAGGCCCCATACATGGTGAAAAAAGCGCCGCGACGCACCGCCGAACGCATCCTAGAAGTCACTCTGGCGCTGTTCAATCGTTTCGGCGAGCCCAATGTGTCCACCACGCTCATTTCGGCCGAGCTGCGCATCAGCCCAGGCAACCTGTATTACCACTACCCGTCCAAAGACGCAATAATCAACACCCTGTTCGAGCGCTACGAGCAGGAGCTGAAACCGCTGCTGGCTGCGGCCCCGAGCGTGCGCCATGTGGAAGATGCCTGGTTCTTTCTGCACGCGCTGTTTGAATTGATTTGGCAGTACCGGTTTTTGTACCGCGACCTGAGCGACCTGCTTTCTAAAAACCGGCTGATCGAGACGCATTTTCAGTCGGTGTTGCAGGACAAAACCCTTGCCGTGCGCAGCTTGCTTTCTGCCATGCAGCATGCCGGCGCGCTGGACATGGATCGGCGCGCTGCGGCGCCCACTGCCACCAACATGGTGGTTGTGTTGACTTATTGGCTGAGCTTTGAGTACGTGCGCGACCCGCGCCACGCGCTGGAGCCTGAAACCGCACAGGCAGCGCTGCTACGTGGTGCGCACCATGTGTTGATACTGCTCATGCCTTACCTGGAGATGCAGCAGCGCGCCCATCTGTTGGCGCTGGCGCAAGCCTATGGCAGCGATTCCGAATAAAAAACACCTTAAAAAAATGGAGATACGCATGGCCAAATGGACCGCCTTCCCGCATGCTGGCATTTATATTTTTGATGCCGCGCAAGTCAAAAAGCAATGGGCGCGCCTGCACATTGGTGATGCCGAGCCTTTGCCGAAAAACGCAGCCGTCTTGCAAGCTTGGGCGCACTTTCACAACGGCGATTTTCAAACTGCCGTCCAGTGCGGAAAGGACGCAGGAGGCGCAGGCTTTGCAGTGGCGTACAAAGCGACGGCCATCTACGCCACCTATTTGGAGAAGAAAGAAAAAGCCCGCTTAGAGCTTTTCCTTGAACTTTCTGAACAAGCCCAAGCACTCGCGCAAGCCGAACCCCGCAACGCCAACGCTTGGTATTACCACGCTTACGCGCTGGGCCGCTACAGCCAGGGCATCAGTGTGGCCAAGGCGCTGGCCCAGGGCCTTGGCGGAAAAATTCGGGAGTCGCTGGAAAAAACCATCGCGCTGTCTCCCACCCATGCGGATGCACACATTGCGCTGGGCGCGTTCCATGCAGAGGTGATTGACAAGGTGGGCACGCTGATTGGCGGCATGACCTATGGTGCCAAAAAAGACAAAGGGCTGGCGTTGTTTCAGGAAGCGCTTCGACTAAACCCAGGCTCTGCCATTGGGATGATCGAGTACGCCAACGCAATGGTTATGCTGGAGGGCGACCGCAGAATGAAAGAAGCCACTGCGCTGTACCACCAAGCGGCCGCTTGCGAGCCCAAGGACGCCATGGAGCACTTGGACGTGGACCTGGCGCGCGCCGAGCTGGAGGAATGAATGCACAGATGCCACCTGGGTCGCCAATCGCCTGCTTACTAGCCGGGAGGCAGCCCTCGTACGGTGGTAGCGGGTCCGGCGACACGGCCAGCTCGCAGGACTGTGGGTAGGGGTACCTAAGAGCCTGTTCTCGATCTCGCAGGGATCGTGAACAGGCTCTAAGCAGACCGCCGCGCGGCGATCTCCAGCAGCCCGTCGAAAATCAGGTTGTCCACCAGTTCAAACGCGCGCCCCATGCTGGGGGCCATCTTCCAACCAGCACCGCCGGTCATCATGCAAACCGGCTCCATGCTCGTATGCGCAGCGAGGTGTTGCACCATGCGCTCTACCGCACCGGCGATGGCGTAGGTGCCGCCGCTGGTGAGTGCGTCACTGGTGTTGGTGGGGAACAGGCAGACCTCGCCGGTAGGTACATGCAAGCCCGCCGTGCCCGACTCCAGTGCGCGCAACATGATGCCGTGACCCGGCAAAATCAGCCCGCCCAAAAAGCGCCCTTGCGCGTCGATTGCCTCTACCGTGACGGCGGTGCCCACCATTACCACGATGATCGGGCGCGCTGCGCCTTGCGCCAGCATGCGGTGCCAAGCGCCAATGATGGCCACCCAGCGGTCGCAGCCGAGCCGCGCGGGGTGGTCATAGCCGTTCACCACGCCTGCCTCCTGCGCGCCCGCCACCACCCATTGCGCGGGTACATCCCAGAGCTCCATTTGCTCCTCAACGCGGCGCTTGATAGGGTCTCCCGCCACTACGCAACCGAGCATGCGCGTGGGCGCAGGCAGCGAAGCCCACGCGCTTTCGGCCAGGCGCTCGATGTGGTCCAGAAACTCGGCACCTTGCGCCAGCAGCGTGGCACCAGGGCTTGCTGCGTCGTACAGCGCCCACTTCAAGCGCGTGTTTCCGACATCGATGGCGAGAAAGGTCATGGTGCGAATTATCGCAACGCGAGCCACGAGGCATGTCGCGCGCAGTCGCGGCGGCGTCCCACGCGTGCGAGGCTAGGCGCCGGTTATCGTGCAACGCTGTTACCGCTACGGCACCTCGCTGCGGCGGCTCCTCACAAATCTCCGTTGACTCACCAAAAGGAACGCACCATGGGACTTTTCAGTTTTATCAAGGAAGCTGGCGAAAAATTGTTTGGCGGCAAAGACGCCCACGCAGCACCTGCGCCCGCTGGCGCCGCTGCAGCGCAGCCAGATGCCGGCGCACTCAACGAGCAAGCCGCCCGCGCAATTGAAAAATACGTGGAGAGCCAAAAACTGGGCGTAGAAGGCATAAAGGTTGAATTTGACGGTAACACCGGCACGGTGACCGTCACGGGCCAGGCGCCTACGCAAGAAGCGCTTGAAAAAGTCACCCTGTGCTGCGGCAACGTAGCCAACGTGTCCCACGTGAACAACTTGATGGCGGTGAGCACGCCGTCGCCAGAAGCGCAATACCACGATGTAGTGCGCGGCGACACGTTGTCGGCCATTGCCAAAAAATACTACGGCGACGCCGGCAAGTACCCCAAGATTTTTGAAGCCAACAAGCCCATGTTGAGCGACCCCGACAAAATCTACCCCGGACAAAAGCTGCGCATTCCAGCGCTGTAATTGAAAAGGCCGCTTCCAAGCGGCCTTTTTTTATGGGACTGCGGCGGCTGATGTATGTCAGCTCTGTCGCCACGGCAAACCACGCGCACGCCAGCCGCCCGCGTGGTTTCTGTGCGCCTGCGAGTCGGGGTCGCCTTCAAAGCCTTCCAGAATGTTCCAGGCCTCCAGTCCCAATTCAGTCGCGCGCTTGGCAGCGGCAATGGAACGCACCCCGCTGCGGCACAGCAGCACGGCGCGCGTCCCCAGCGGTACCGCTTCGCGCAGCTGCGCATCAAACTGCGGGTTGGGCACCATGCCGGGCCACTGCTTCCAGGCAACGCACTGCGCGCCCGGCACCTCACCCACCCAGGTGCGCTCGGCGTCGGTACGAATATCCACCAACACGGCATCGCCCGCGCTCACCCAATCCCAGGCTTGCTGCGGCGTGACATCCCCGGCATAACCGCAGGCAGCCTGCGAAATGGAAGCGGCGATAGGCTCTGTGGCGGGTACTGCCGCAGGTGCCGTCGTAGGTGCCTCGGTGGATGCCGCGGGCTGCGAAACCAGCTGCGGGTGGCGCTGCAAAGTCGACAGCGGCAAGTCTGAAATTTCTTGCAGCAACTGGCGCAGTTGCCGGGCTGCGCACTGCACCACGGCTGCGCCCTTTTTTGCCGTGGCGGCCGCTGCGTTACCCACCGCGCCGGCCGGGTGGTAATCCTGCATTTCCCACCCCAGCTTGGCGCTTTTGCCATTGCCTAGAACTGGATAGCGTTCGGCCCGGTCTTGTGAGGTGGATCGAAAGTTTTGCGCCTGCGCCATGCGCACCCGCTCAGGGGCCAGGTGCAACATCATGGACGTTTCAATATCGCCCGCGTGGATGCCGAAGCGGTGCTCTTCGGCGCTGAATTGCTGGCTCACTTCAGGCGCCATCGGCAAGCTGAACCAGCTGGCGCTGTAGACCAGCAAGCCGCAGCGGGTGCGCAGCTGGCGCGCCACGATGTCCATCACGCTGACCTGGCCGCCATGGCCATTGAACAGCAGCAGTTTGCGGATGCCCGCGCGGGCTACAGATTCACCGATTTCGGTCCACAGCGCGATTAAGGTGGCGGGCTCCACGGTGAGCGTACCGGGGTAGCGAATGTGCTCGGGGCTCAGGCCGATGTTCTGCGGTGGCATCCACAAGATCGGCAACGCATCGGGCAACAGCGCCGCAGCAGCGTCGATCACGCCCTGCAGCAGCGCCGCATCGACCGATACCGGCAAATGCGGGCCATGCTGTTCGGTCGCCGCCACGGGCAACACCGCCACCGCGCGTTCGATGTCGGGCGATGCGGCAAGCTGCGCAAAATCTTGTGTGCCCCAGTCCGACCAGAAACGGGAAGGAAAAGCGGATGTCGCGGGCGGAATGTGGGGGTCAGAGGCCATGCACGCATGGTAGCGACCAGCCAGGCCAGTCGCTCGTCATCCATTTCTACCGCGCCACGCGCAAGTTGAAACAACTGGCAGCGAACGGGCCCGGATAATCACCCGCAGCCTCGCGTTGGGGCGGCCTTACCTCTTTCGCCGACCATGCCTTTGCGTTTCACCCGCCCCTCCTTTCAAACCTTGCGCAGCCACCGCTGGGTGCGCCGGTTCCTGTGGGCCGTGCTGGCGCTGCTGGTTTTATGGCTGCTGGGGTGGCTGGCTTTGCCGCCGCTGGTCAAAGGTCCGCTGGAGCGCATGGCCAGCGAGAAACTGGGCCGCACCGTGACCATGGGCGCGCTGGAATTCACACCCTGGACGCTGGAACTCACGGTGCGCAATCTGGCGATTGCCGGGCAGGAAGGGGCCCCGCCGCAGCTGGAAGTCGCCCGCATTTATGCCGATGGCGAATTGCAATCGCTGCTGCGCCTGGGCCCCGTGATCGATGCGCTCACCGTTGATGCGCCGCACCTGCGCGTCGCGTTGCTGGCCGATGGCCACTACGACGTGGACGACATCCTGGCGCGATTCGCCAAGCCCGACGATGCACCGCCCTCTGACCCCGCCCGCATGGCGCTGTACAACTTGACGCTCGGCGGCGGTCAGGTGGATATTGAAGACCGCAGGCTGGGCAAAACCCATGCCCTGCGCGATGTGACAGTGGCACTGCCTTTCATCAGTACCCTGCCGTCGCAGCGCACCATTACCGTGACGCCGCGCTTGTCGTTCGACCTGGAAGGCAGCCGGTTCAGTTCGTCCGCCGCCGCTACGCCTTTCACGGAGACCGGCACCGGCGAAGCGCTGATTCAATGGAGCGGGCTGGACATGGCTCCCTACCTGGCCTACTTGCCCGCCAGCCTGCCCGTGAAAGTGCAAGGCGCGGTACTGGACTTGAACCTCAAACTCGCGTTTGAGCAACGGCCCGAAGTGACCTTGAAACTCCGCGGCACAGCGCAGGCCAGAAAAGTGCACATCACCGACCGCCAGGGTCAGCCGCTGGCGTCGTGGGACACGTTGAATGTGGATGTGGCCGATGTTCGGCCACTGGCGCAGGTTGTGCACATTGCCCGCGTAGCGATTGACGGCCCGGTACTGCACGCTACGCGCAGTGCGGACGGAACATTGAACCTGGCGCAGCTGGGCGCACCTGCGCCAGTGAGCGCAAAGCCTGCACTGGATGCAGACGCGAGCACGCCAGTGACTGCAAAAACGGCCAAAGCTAACAAGGCGACCCGCGCGCCGTGGGCTATCTCGGTCGACGACATGGCCCTGCGCAAAGGCCGCGTGTTGTGGACCGACGCCAGCACCCAGCCCGCCGCAACCCTGGAAGCGCAGGCGTTGGACGTGAACCTGCGCGGTTTGGCGATTCCATTTACAGCGACCGCTCAAGCGGCCAAGCCTTTTACTTTTAATGGCTCCTTTGGGCTACAGGACGGCAACGTCGCCTTCAAAGGCCAGGCCACCGATCAACACGCCGACGTGGCGTTGTCCCTCAAAGGGCTATCACTCGCCATGGCGCAGCCTTACTTGTCCACCTTTCTGGAGCCCACGCTCACCGGGACGCTGGCCGGCGAACTGGGTGTGAAGTGGAATGGCGAAGCGGCGGCTCAAATACCGGGGGCAACAGGCGTGCAACTGACTGCTGCGCCGCTGACCTTGAGCGATGTAGCGCTGAAGCAGAACAAAACCGGGCTGGCCAGCCTTGAGAGTTTGACGCTGGAAGGCGCGCAGCTCGATCTCGATGCCCGCAGCGTCAGCTTGGACCGCCTCGCGCTCACCAAACCACAAACTACCCTGGAGCGCGCGGCCGATGGGCGCTGGTCGTTTGAGCGTTGGCAAAAATCAGCGCGCGCTGACACCGAAAAGGCCGTTGCAGCGACCGCAAACACAACCGTCGCCATCTCCCCCACTGCACCGGCCTGGGAAATCCGCGTCGCCGACGCCGTGGTTGACAGTGGCACTTTGGCATTCACCGACCGCATGCAAACCCGCCCCGTAGCGCTCAAACTGACAGAGTTGCATGTGCGTGCCCGCAATCTTGCGCCGAACGGCAACAAGCCCGAGGCGCTGGAGTTGTCGGCCCGCATCGCTACGGGCAAGGAAGGCAGCAAAGACACCCCCGGCAAGTTGGCGTACCAAGGCACGCTTACCCCGCAGCCTCTGGCGGCCGTGGGCAAGATCGACGCTTCCAAACTGCCGCTGCATGCGCTAGACGGCTATCTGGCCGATTCCATCGCCATCAAATTGCTGCATGCCGACGCTGGATTCAAAGGCGACGTGAACTTTGCGCAAAACGCCAGTGGTACCACCCTGCGCTTGTCTGGCGACGCCGCCGTGGACGACTTGCGTGCCAACAGCACGGCAGCCGCTACTGAAAAAACGGCAGCGCAGGTCGGCCAGCAATTGCTGGCCTGGAAAAATCTGGGCTTGCAAGGCCTGAGAGTGGCGCTGGCGCCCGGTGCGGCGCCGCGCGTAGAGGTAAAAGAAACTAGCCTGTCAGACTTTTTTGCCCGCGTCACCATTGATGAGACCGGCACCATCAACCTCACACGGTTGACCCAAAAGCCGGGCGATGCTGCTTCCGTGGTAAAGCAAACAGCGGTGGCTGGTGACCCAAGTCCAGCCGCAGGCGAACCCAGCGCCAGAGAAAACGACACGACTGCTTCGCCTGCACCCGCCGCCGCAGCGCAAACGGCAACGGCTGACCCACTGGCACCACAGCTCACCTTCGGACCCCTCAGCTTGGTCAATGGGCAAGTGGCGTTTTCTGACTTCTTCGTCAAGCCCAACTACTCGGCCGACTTGAGCAAACTGACCGGCCGCCTTGGTGCCTTCTCCACACAGCCGCCCGGTGCCGAGCCCCAGCTGGCCGAGCTGGAACTGCGCGGGCTGGCCGAAGGTTCGGCGGAGCTGGAGATCACCGGCAAATTAAACCCCTTGGCCAAGCCGCTGGCGCTGGATATTGCCGGCAAAGTGCAGGATTTGGAGCTGCCACCGCTCTCGCCGTATGCCGTGAAATACGCCGGCCACGGCATTGAGCGCGGGCGTCTCAGCGTCGATGTGAACTACAAAATTCAGCCCAATGGCCAGCTCACTGCACGCAACAAACTGGTGCTGAACCAGCTCAGTTTTGGCGAAGCGGTAAAGGGCGCACCCGCCAGTTTGCCGGTCAAACTGGCCGTGGCCTTGCTGGCGGACAGCAACGGGGTGATCGACCTCGACCTGCCCATCAGCGGCTCGCTGAACGACCCGCAATTCAGTGTGGGCCCGGTAATTTTCAAGGCCGTGGTCAATTTGATTGGCAAAGCCATCACCGCGCCGTTTAGCTTGCTGGCCAAGGCGCTGGGCGGGAGCGATTCGCTGTCGGAAGTGGCTTTTCCTCCTGGTCAAGCCGCCATCACGCAAGAAGCCCGCGCCGGACTCGACAAACTGGCCAAAGCGCTGGTCGACCGCCCCGCCCTCAAGCTCACCGTGACCGGCACCGCCAGCCTGAACCAGGAGCGCAAAGCCATTCAGCGCCAGCGTCTGCAAGACCTGGTGCTGGCCGAAAAGCGCCGCCAAAACCCTGGGGACGACACGCCCGTAGCACCTGCCGAATACGCCAAGCTGCTCCAAAAAGTCTACGACCGCACCGACATGCCCAAGCCGCGCAACCTGGTGGGCCTGGCCAAAGATTTGCCCGTGCCCGATGCAGAAGCGCTGCTGCTGGCCCAGCTGAGCGCGCCCACCGACGACATGGCGACCGATTTGGCAAACCAACGCGCAGCGGCCGTCAAAAGCTACCTGGCTGAGCAAAAAGTGCCCAATGCACGATTGTTTGTGGCAGCGCCCAAGCTGGTGGATGGCGATGCCAAGGCACTCCCGCAAGCAAGACTGAGCTTGACCGCGCGCTAGGGACGCCCTGCATAACCCTCGCGAGGGTGTGATGGCGCTGATAGTGATGGGGCGCAAGGCGTCTTTTGGCAGCCAATAGCCGCGCCCATCTCGTGAATACGGGTAAGAAAAGCAACGCAGCGGACCGCCCGAGGCCGCGTTATCACAGACTGCAGGGAGTTATGCAGGTCATCCCTGGGGACGCCCCGCACAACTCCCCTGCGGTCTGGCTACGGCAAGTAAAAGCATAGCCACTGCGGCGTAAAAGGGTGCATTTGCTAACGAGGCTCCTCTGCCTTAGCCGCGTCGGACGGGACTTGTGGCCGCACTGCTGAGGCCATCCCTGCGCCTGCGAGGCGCCAACGCGGTGGGCACGCGCTGATCAGTGCCATCATCACAGGCCTCACCCGCCACCGCACTCACTTCATTACGCCTTTGCCCGCGCAGGTCTGCCCGCGTGGGCCACGGCTCGGGAACTAAGCCTGGGGCGCAAGCTCCCACTCTGCGACCATGCGCACACGCCTACTTTCCCCCCTTCAAAGCCTTATTTTTGCTATTTTTTTAATAGCTATAAGCCTATACCCATTAAGCGCTAGAGCCCAAATAAACCAAAAATCTGGTCCGTTTTCTGGCATATTCAGTCAAAGCGGTGCGGGCGGCGGCATCAGCGGCGCCAGCGCCAGCAATGTCGTCACTACCCCGCGCGTGCGGGCCGAGCTGGTGGCCCACGCGCCGCAGGGCCTGGCACCGGGCGAACCCGCGCAACTGGGCTTGGTCATCACGCACCAGCCGGGCTGGCACACCTATTGGAAGAACCCTGGCGATTCCGGCTTGCCCACCGAGCTGCGCTGGCAACTGCCGCCGGGCGTGGATGTCGGCGAGATCGCATGGCCGGTGCCCGAGCGCATTCGCATAGGTCCGCTGGCCAACTACGGCTATGAAGGCGAGGTGCTCTTGGCGGTGCCACTGCAGATCGCGCAAACTTTTCAGCCGCCTCGGCGGACAAACCTGGGCAATAGGAGCGCTGCAGGCGAGGTGACGAGCGCTTTAGGCGAAGTGCTCACCGTCAAGCTGCACGCCAGCTGGTTGGTTTGCCGTGTGGAATGCATTCCTGAAGAAGGCGACTTCACGCTGGACGTGCCGCTGCGCGGCTCCACCGCCATCGATGCTGCACGGTTCGCTGCGGCACAGGCGCGCCAGCCAGTACCTGTGGACGGCAATGCAAGCGGGCCCGCCACGGTGGTCACCGAGGGCGAGCGCCTGCATTGGCGCATTGCAGGTTTACCCGAATCGCTGCGCAGGCAAACGCTGGACTTGTTCGCCGAAATGCCCGAAGTTCTGCCCCCTGCCGCCGCGATAGGCAAGGACTGGAGCCAGGCCTGGGAGGGCGCAGTGTGGACAGCTGACACGCCTCTGCCGCCCGACCGCGCTGCGGCGCCCATGAGCGTGCCGGTGGTGCTGACCCTGGCAAAAGGCGAAGCTTCCACAGGCGGCGCAGGTATAGACGCACCAGGCACCGCGGCCGGGTGGCGCAGCGTAGTCAAGGTGCAAACCGCCTGGAGCGCTGGCGCACCACGCACCGGCGTATCGCCTGCGCTGGCTGCCGCTCTGGAGGCCAGTCGCAGCGCAGCCCTTTCGTCATCACCCACTTCATCGCCTTCTACAACGCCCGCCAATACACCCGCATCCCTGGTCGGGCTAGGCGCGGCACTGCTGGGCGGCTTGCTCGGTGGCTTATTGCTCAACCTCATGCCCTGCGTGTTCCCGGTGCTGGCCATCAAGCTGCTGGCGTTGGCCCAACACGGCGGCGCACCGCGGGCGCAGCGCTTGGCGGCTGTGGCGTACACCGTGGGCGTGGTGCTGGCCTTTGTCGCGCTCGGCGGCTTGCTGCTGGCGCTACGGGCGGCGGGCGAGCAATTGGGCTGGGGCTTTCAGCTGCAATCGCCTTTGGTGGTGGCGCTGCTGGCGGCGCTGTTCACGCTCATCGCGCTGAACCTGGCGGGCGTGTTCGAGTTTGGTCAATTCGTACCCGGTCGCCTCGCCACGCTGCAAGCACGCAGCCCCGTGGCCGATGCGTTGCTGTCGGGCGTTGTGGCCGTCGCCATCGCATCGCCCTGCACCGCGCCATTCATGGGCGCATCGCTGGGCTTTGCGGTCGCCATGCCGGCCGCCGAAGCGCTGGCCGTGTTTGGCGCGTTGGGCATGGGCATGGCGCTGCCGTACTTGCTGGCGGGTTTTATCCCCGCCATCGGCCGTGCCTTGCCACGCCCCGGACCGTGGATGGACACCTTCCGCCGCGCCATGGCATTCCCCATGCTGGCCACAGTGGTCTGGCTGGTGTGGGTGCTGGGCCAGCAAAGCGGCATTGACGGCGCCGGCGCCCTGCTGGCCTTGCTGGTGGCGGGCAGTAGCGTGGTGTGGGCGCTCACGCTGCGCGGCCGCAGCCGCTGGTGGGTGGGCGGCATCACGCTGCTGATCGCCATCACCTTGCTATGGGGCATTGGCGCCAACGTGGTGCGACTGCTGCCGTCTTCATCACCTGCAGTGGCAAGTGCGGGTACCGCGCCCGCCGCGAACGCCTGGCAACCCTGGTCCGCAGCACGCGTGGCGGAACTCACCGCCAGCGGCCAGCCCATGTTTGTCGACTTCACCGCCGCCTGGTGCGTCACCTGCCAATTCAACAAACGCACCACCCTGACCGACCCTGACGTACTGGCCGACTTTGCCCAGCACAACGTCGCCTTGCTCCGCGCCGACTGGACCCGCCGCGACCCGGCCATCACCGCCGCTTTGACGGAAATAGGTCGCAGCGGTGTGCCGGTGTATGTGCTGTACGCGCCCGGAAAACCGGCGATTGTAATGAGTGAGATTTTGGGTAAGGCCGATTTGCGGGCGGCGTTGGCGAGGTTGTAGGCCGCCAACGCCGCTGCCTTGTGAGGGTTGTGGAATAACCTGCCCCTCACTGCCCTCACTGCCCTCACTGCCCTCACTGCCACTAACTGCCACTAACTGCCGCTCACTGCCGGTTAGCCGCAATCACGGAGGTAAGCACCGTCTGGTACTGCCCGGCCAGCGTGCTCTGCCCAGCCGCTGGCGGCGCAAACGCCGACATGGCTTGCACCAGGTTGTTCACCTGGCTGTCGAGCAAGGTCTTGCCATCGGCCATCCTGAATTGCTCAATGTGACGTGCATCCGACTTTGTAGTTTCCCAATAGGTTGTTCACCCGAGGTGAAGAAAGATGGAGGTTCTAACATCTCCCAACTGTCTTCAGGAATCCCCGGATGAACACCCACAAGAATGCCTTATTGACGCCTAAAGGTCGAGCCCACCTAGTGCGTGAGATTGACCGCATTGGCCTCAAGCTCGCAGCCGTTGCTCTCGGCATGAGCGTGCGCACAGCAGGCAAGTGGCAGCGGCGCTTGGCAGCTGAGGGCGTACACGGATTGCTGGACCGCAGCTGTAGACCGCATTCATGCCCACGGCGCAGTAGCGCCCTCAAGGTGGAGCGC
>JBBSUJ010000006.1:0-65334 GCA_038235025.1 Burkholderiales bacterium | reverse complement strand
GGTCCGCTTCGTTGCTTTTTTTGCCAATAGCACGGCTATTAGCTGCAAAAAGACGCCTTGCGGCCCATTCCGATCCGCACTATCACATCCTCGCGAGGGTTATGCAGGACATCCCTAGGGACGGCCTGCATAACTCCCTGCGGTCTGTGCACGGTCTCGGGCGGCTCACTGCGTTGCTTTTCTTGCCAATAGCCTGGCTATTGGCTGCCAAAAAACGCCTTGCGCCCCATCCCGATCCGCACCACCACACCCTCGCGAGGGTTATGCAGGACATCCCTAGGCACTTCACTGGCTTATCGGCTCGACGCCGCGTCCGAATTTATTTCTGGCGCGGCGTTTTTTATGAATACGACCAAGTGCTTTAGCGCGACTACTGAGTAGGCTGCACTTGGCCATAATTGGCGTCTATGGCTGAATTTTCTGCACTCCCTTTTCCTGGCAATCTCTTCGAACGTATCGCGCAGGGACCTAAACCCCCTGACTGGCTGGTGCATGAAATGCAGCAGCGGTTGGTGCTGCTGATCAACCATGTGCTGATGCAGGAGCGTGCTGCCACCGAGCGCTTGAAGCCGCGCAACCGCCGTATCGTGCGGGTGCAGTGGCGTCAATTCGTAATAGCGCTGCAGGTTACGCCTGCAGGCCTGTTTGACCTGGCCGCCGCAGGGCTCACTCCCGACCTGCACTTCGAAGTAACCCAGGAATCTCCGCTGGCGTTGGCACAAGCGGCGCTGCGCGGCGAACGACCGCCAGTGCGCATCGATGGTGATGTGGAGTTCGCTGGGGATCTGCAGTGGCTGGCCGATAACCTGCGTTGGGATCTGGAGGACGATCTTGCTCGTGTTGTGGGCGACGTGCCCGCCCACATGGCCGCGCAGGCCGCGCGAAATGCAGCCGACGCGCTGCGCAGCTTTGTGCGCAAACGCGCCAGTTCTGCAGCTTCAGGGTCTACCGATGTGTCCTCCGGGACTGCAGGCGGCACGCCGCGATGAAGCGGCTCTTTCGTGGCATCACCATTGTGTGGGTGGCGCTTCGCTATGGCCTTGACGGCCTGGTGCTCACCAGCTTCCAAAAGCCCTGGCTGCAGTTGCTGGCGCGCATCGTCTCAGTCGGTCGCGACCTGAGCGCGCCGCGTGGCCAGCGCCTGCGCGAAGCGCTGGAGCGGTTGGGACCCATTTTCGTAAAGTTCGGGCAAGTGCTATCGACCCGGCGTGACCTGCTGCCGCCCGACATCGCCGACGAATTGGCCCTGTTGCAAGACCGCGTGCCACCGTTTGACAGTGCTGTCGCCATTGCCACCATCGAACGCGCGTTTGGGCGGCCAGTTGATGAAGTTTTCATCAGTTTTGATCGCGTTCCGGTAGCCAGCGCCTCCATTGCGCAAGTGCACTTCGCCACGCTGCGCACACGCGACGGCGGCACGCACGAGGTTGCTGTCAAGGTGGTGCGGCCGAACATGGTTCAGGTCATTGAGAAAGACCTGAGTTTGATGCGCATGATGGCGGGATGGGTCGAGCGCTTGTCCGCCGACGGCAAACGCCTGAAACCGCGTGAGGTTGTCGCTGAGTTTGATAACTATCTGCATGACGAGCTCGACCTGATCCGCGAAGCCGCCAATGCCACACAGTTGCGGCGCAATATGCAAGGCTTGGGTTTGGTAGAAATTCCCACCATGTTTTGGGATTTTTGCCATCCTGAAGTCATGGTGATGCAGCGCATGAATGGTGTGCCCATCAGCCAGGTTGCCCGTTTGCGTGAAGCGGGGGTCGACATCCCCAAGCTGGCCCGTGACGGCGTCACCATTTTCTTCACGCAGGTGTTCCGCGACGGGTTTTTTCATGCGGACATGCACCCCGGGAATATCCAGGTCAGCCTCGACCCTGCAACCTTCGGGCGCTACATATCGCTTGACTTCGGCATCGTCGGTACGCTGACAGAGTCCGACAAAGAATATTTAGCGCAAAACTTTGTTGCTTTTTTTCGCCGCGACTACAAACGCGTGGCGCAGTTGCATGTTGAAAGCGGGTGGGTGCCTGCCAATACCCGCGTGAATGAGTTGGAATCGGCTATTCGCACCGTGTGTGAGCCTTATTTTGACCGTCCGCTCAAGGAGATTTCATTGGGAATGGTGCTGATGCGTCTGTTTCAGACGTCGCGGCGATTTCAGGTGGAAATTCAGCCGCAACTCGTGTTGCTGCAGAAAACGCTACTCAACATTGAAGGCCTGGGCCGCGAACTTGATCCCGAGCTCGATCTGTGGAGCACCGCCAAGCCCTTCTTGGAAACCTGGATGCTTGACCAAGTCGGTCCGCAGCGCTTCATGCGCGAAGTGCGTGCCGAGGCGGCGCATTACGCCCGGTTGTTACCGGCATTGCCGCGGCTGCTGCACGAGAGCTTGCAGCGACGCCAGAGCGACAACCAGCACCGCGAACTATTGGCGCTACTAAAAGAGCAAAGGCAGACCAATCGGCTGCTGCAAGCGCTGTTTTATTGCGGTGTCGGGTTCGTGCTGGGGCTGGTGGTGGTGCAGGTCATGGTGCGGGTGTCCCTGTTTTATTGAAAGGGCGGAATACGGACTGCTGGCCGTGTTCCCCTCTGTGTCCCCACCTTGGCACGCATAATGCCCTGCCTTTTCCTATTGACTGCTAATTTCGCCAATCGCCTTCAGGGAGCCGTGCGTGCTGCTGACCTTCATCGCTGTTTACTTGCTGGCGTCCATCGCCATTGGCCTATACGCCGCAAGGCGCGTTCACAACACGGCTGATTACGCCGTGGCCGGACGTAGTCTCCCGCTGCCGGTGGTGATCGCTACGACCTTCGCCACCTGGTTTGGTTCCGAGACGGTGCTCGGTGTGCCGGCGCGGTTCGTTGAAGGCGGGCTAGGGGCCGTGGTGGAAGACCCGTTTGGCGCATCAATGTGTCTGGTGTTGGTGGGATTGTTCTTTGCCTACCGCCTGTACAAGATGAACCTGATCACGCTGGGCGACTACTACCGTCAACGTTTTGGCCGCACCATCGAAGTGCTGTGCTCGATCATCATCATCTTCAGCTACTTGGGCTGGGTAGCGGCTCAGATCACAGCGTTGGGGCTGGTGATTAACCTCCTTACGCAGGGTGCGGTGTCCGTCACGGCCGGGATGATCTTGGGCACAGCTATCGTGCTGGTGTACACGCTGTACGGTGGCATGTGGTCGGTGGCGCTCACCGATTTTGTGCAAATGATCGTGATTGCGACGGGGTTAATCGCTATTGCCTGGTTTGCGGCTGATTTGGCGGGCGGTGCCGCAAGGGTGGTGGAATTTGCAGCCCGGGAGGGGCGCTTTAACTTGCTGCCCCAAGACGGCGGTTGGAAGGAATGGACCTTCTTTGGCGCCGCAGCGACCACCATGATGCTGGGTTCGATCCCTCAGCAGGACGTTTTCCAACGGGTGATGTCGTCCAATAGCGCCGAGACGGCGCGGCGCGGGCCGTTGATTGGCGGGGTGTTGTACCTACTGTTCGCATTCATTCCCATGTTTGTGGTGGCCGCGGCCGTACTCATCATGCCGGACGTGGCCGGCGAATTGCTCAAGGACGATCCGCAAAAATTGTTGCCTACGCTGGTGATGGAACGCATGCCGCTGGCGCTACAGGTTGCATTTTTTGGTGCGCTACTGTCGGCCATCATGTCGACGGCATCCGCCACCTTGTTAGCTCCTTCCACCACGTTTGTTGAGAACATTTTGCGCAACCTGCGTCCTGGGATGAGCGATACGCTCACGCTCAAGGCCATGCGAATTTCGGTGTTTGTTTTTACGCTGTGTGTGTTGACGTACGCTATTTCGGCAGAAGGCACGTCCATCTACGAGATGGTGTCGGGCGCATACCAGGTTCCGCTGGTAGGGGCATTTGTGCCTCTGGTCTTCGGCTTGTTTTGGCGCCGTGCTACCACACAGGGAGCCTTGCTGGCCGTGGTGCTGGGTATCGCCGTGTGGCTCTTGTTTGTGGCCAGCCCGGTACTGCATGAGGCCTTCCCGCAGCAGCTTGCGGGATTGCTGGCTGCCCTTATTGGCATGTTGGCCGGTTCACTGGCACCTCAATTTGTGCAGGATCAGAGAGGCGAAGTAGTGCATTACGCGGCAACGCCCGCCTGACGTTCTGGGCATAGCGGAGCGAGTGGCGTTTCAATGAGGTTTGCTCAATGCGCCTCCTTGGAAAAAAGGCCGCTGCCTATAATTGAAGGCTTTGCAGCTAACGTCCTTGCTATGCCTATTTATGCCTACAAATGCAGTGCCTGCGGCTATGCGCGCGACATACTGCAAAAAATGTCCGATGCCTTGCTGACCACCTGCCCCGAATGCGGTGCCGAAAAGTTCACCAAGCAGCTGACTGCAGCGGGCTTTCAGCTCAAAGGCTCGGGGTGGTATGCCACCGATTTCCGTGGTGGCGCCACACCGGCACCGGTGGAAGGCGCTAGTGCCGACAAGCCCGCTGCAGCGCCGGCTGAAACGGGTTCTGCAGCGCCTGCACCGACTCCTGCGGCAACGCCGGCCGCTGCGCCGAAACAACCTTCTACATCGTCGGCGGCAACCAAGAAGGCTGATTGAGCTTCCCCTGATGTCCTCTTTGCGCAAATGGTTCTTTACCGGACTGCTGGTGATCGTACCGGTGGTCATCACGCTCGCAGTTCTGAACTGGATGGTGAGCTTGCTGGACCAGACGCTTTTGATTCTTCCGGGCGCTTGGCAGCCTGATCGGGTCCTCGGTTTTCATATTCCGGGCTTTGGCGTGGTGTTGGCGCTGTCCATCTTGCTGGTGGTCGGGGCCGTAGCCAGCAACTTTGCTGGACGCAAGTTGGTGGAGTGGGGTGACCGTTTGGTCAGCCGCATTCCGGTAGTGCGCTCGATTTACTCGAGTGTGAAGCAGGTGTCTGACACACTGTTTTCTGAGGGGGGCAACGCGTTTCGCACAGCGGTTTTGGTGCAGTGGCCGCGGGAGGGGGTGTGGACAGTGGCGTTCATCACCGGCGCACCGGCCGGTGAAGTGGCCGCGCTGCTGCGGGACGAATTTGTGAGT
Source organism: Burkholderiales bacterium (assembly GCA_038235025.1). Lineage (GTDB taxonomy): Bacteria > Pseudomonadota > Gammaproteobacteria > Burkholderiales > Burkholderiaceae_C > Simplicispira. Next base: position 60,282 of record JBBSUJ010000006.1, on the reverse strand, counting down.
GTCTACGTGCCCACCACGCCCAACCCCACAGGTGGTTATTTTGTGATGCTGCGCAAGAGCGATTGCATCGAGCTCGAAATGGGTGTCGATGCGGCGCTGCGCTACATCGTTTCCATGGGCGTTGTCGTGCCGCACGAGCCTGCACCGGTCGTGCCCTCCTGATTTTGTTTTTTAATGCGCCTTAACCGGTGCCGGAAGTTTGTCATGGCCATGCGTTCCCACTATTGCGGTCTTGTAACCGAAGCCCTGCTGGGTCAAACAGTGACTCTGACCGGGTGGGTCAATCGCCGTCGTGACCACGGCGGCGTCATTTTTATCGATCTGCGCGATCGGGAAGGCTCAGTGCAGGTTGTGTGCGACCCCGACCGCGCCGACATGTTTGCCACTGCAGAAGATGTGCGCAATGAATTCTGTGTGCAGGTCAAAGGGTTGGTGCGAGAGCGCCCCAGTGGAACCATCAACGACAACCTTAAGAGCGGCAAGATCGAAGTGCTTTGCCATGAGCTGAACGTGCTGAACCCATCGGTCACGCCGCCGTTTCAGATAGACGAAGAAAACCTGTCAGAGACGACTCGCCTTACGCATCGTGTTCTCGACCTGCGCCGCCCGTACATGCAAAACAACCTGATGCTGCGCTACCGCGTCAGCATGGAGGTGCGCAAGTTTCTGGATACGCACGGTTTTGTGGACATCGAAACGCCCATGCTCACCAAGAGCACGCCGGAAGGCGCGCGCGATTACTTGGTGCCAAGCCGCGTGCATGACGGCCATTTCTTTGCTCTGCCGCAATCGCCCCAGCTGTTTAAACAGCTGCTGATGGTGGCCGGCTTTGACCGCTATTACCAGATCACCAAGTGCTTCCGCGACGAGGACTTGCGCGCCGACCGTCAACCTGAATTCACGCAGATTGATATCGAGACCTCGTTCATGGAAGAGCAGGAAATTCGTGATTTGACGCAAGAGATGATCAAGACGGTTTTCCAGAACACACTGGGCGTGGATTTGGGCGAGTTTCCGGTCATAACTTATCAGGACGCTGCCTACCGCTTTGGCTCCGACAAGCCGGACCTGCGCGTGAGCCTTGAATTTACCGAACTCACCGACGTCATGAAAGACGTGGACTTCAAAGTGTTCTCCGGCGCAGCCAATATGAAGAAGGGCCGCGTAGTGGCCTTGCGCATACCCGGTGGCGCGCGTGAAACGGGCGGCCTGTCTCGTGGTGAGATCGACGGCTATACCGAGTTCGTGAAGATTTACGGTGCCAAGGGCTTGGCGTACATCAAAGTCAATGAACTCGCAAAAGGCCGTGATGGTTTGCAGTCACCTATTGTGAAGAACATCCACGACGCAGCAGTCGCTGAAATTTTGAAGCGCACTGGCGCGCAAGATGGCGATTTACTGTTCTTCGGTGCCGACAAGGAAAAGGTGGTGAACGACGCCATCGGCGCGCTGCGCATCAAGATTGGCCACAGCGAGTTTGGCAAGAAAAATGGCCTGTTCGAGGACCGCTGGGCACCACTGTGGGTGGTGGACTTTCCCATGTTCGAGCACGATGAAGACAATAACCGCTGGGTGGCGGTGCACCACCCCTTCACTGCGCCCAAGGACGGTCATGAAGACTACATGGTCACCGCGCCTGAAAAATGCATCTCCAAGGGCTATGACATGGTACTAAACGGCTGGGAGATGGGTGGCGGATCGGTGCGTATTCACCGTGCAGACGTGCAGCAAAAAGTGTTTGACGCGCTCAAAATAACGCCCGAAGAGGCGCAGGAAAAGTTTGGCTTCTTGCTCGACGCTCTGCAGTACGGCGCGCCACCGCATGGTGGCTTGGCTTTTGGCCTGGATCGCATCGTCACGCTGATGACGCGCGCTGAATCCATCCGGGACGTTATTGCGTTCCCCAAAACTCAACGTGCCCAGTGCCTGTTGACCCAGGCCCCGAGCCCGGTCGACGAAAAGCAGTTGCGTGAACTGCATATTCGCCTGCGCACAACGGAGGCGGCCAAGCCGGCCTGAGCTGATTCCACCAACTAAAAAGTTGCACTTCGAACTTGAACTCGCGCCGGAATATAGGCTGGATCGGGCGGGTGATAGCGTATCTGCCGCGATTCAGTCGGTCCCAGCTCCCGATGAGCAAACTGTTGAATTCACGCCCGAGGAGGCCATGGAGCAGGCGCACCAACTTTTGCGGCAAGGATTAGCGGACGATGTGCGAGCGTCCATCATGAAGTGCACACCCGCGTTCTTTGAGCGGCTTGTGGTGCAACTGATGATCAGGCTCGGTTATGGCGGTAGTCGTGAAGAGGCTGGGCAGGCAGTCGGACGCAGTGGGGATGGAGGCATTGACGGAGTTATCAACGAGGATCGCCTGGGGTTGGACGCCATCTACTTGCAGGCAAAACGTTGGGAGGGCGTCGTAGGACGGCCAGAAATCATGAAGTTTGTCGGCGCGCTGGCTGGTCAGCGTGCAACCAAAGGCGTGTTCATTACGACGTCGGGATTTACGCAGGAAGCGCGGCAATACGCTGTCGGCAGCCAGTACAAGCTGGTATTGATCGACGGGTCGCGTCTGGCGGATCTCATGATCGAATACGACTTGGGCGTATCGACGGTTGCTGCCTATGCCTTGAAGCGCATTGACTCCGACTTTTTCAGCGAAGAACAGTGACCAAGACTGAAGAGCTGGCGCGAGCCAGTGTGCCGTCCAAAATACCGCAGTCGGTCCTGGTCGTCATCCACACACCAGCGCTTGACGTACTCCTTTTGTCCCGCTCGGACTGGCCCGAGCATTGGCAATCGGTCACGGGTTCCAAAGATTTTCTAGACGAGGCGTTTTTAGACACCGCAGTGCGGGAGGTGTGGGAGGAGACGGGTATCAACGCACTGGCCCATGGGCACGTACTGGTTGACTGGCAGCATGAGAATCACTACAACATCTGGCCGCGTTGGAGGCACCGTTACGAACCGGGTGTGGTGCGAAATCTAGAAAAAGTTTTTGGCCTGTGCGTACCTGCAGGTACGCCGGTGCATCTCAACCCACGTGAACATCTGGACTCTCGCTGGCTACCTTGGGCTGAAGCCGCGCAAGCCTGCTTTTCTCCAACCAATGCACAGATGTGCCGCACGCTGGCCCAGCGTCAAGGCGCTGCTGGTAGTGGGCCCGCCAGCTAAGTTAGCCTGCCGTAATAATCTTGTTCATGGTTAATCCCGCGCTTTTGCCTTCTCCTCGCAACTACCCGCGCGCTCGCGGTTCCCGTGGTTAGCTCGGTTTCAGTGCCAAATCCGGCTCCAGCGCTCGTGGGGCTTAGGCAAGCAGCTACTCTTTTCATAGTCCTGTGGGTCTAGGCTGGTGTCCAGTCGTTGGCGGCTGTGTCTGTGCTAACCCGGCGTTGCATCGGACAGCTTCGCCGCTCGCTGAACTTGTCCGTTAGCCGACCGTACGGGTGCGTAGATGAAGCCCGCCAGGTGCCCGCTCGCTGTCGCTACCCAATTGGGCGCGCGGTTGTCTGGCGGAGCACCGTAGGCGCAATTCGTCTAACTGGCTTTGTAGCTCTTCTGTATCTTGCAGCGTGGCTTTGTGTCGCAAAAGTACTTGTTGAGCCAGATCGAGCAGTTTGGTGTTCAGGCTGGTACCAGCCTGTGCCGCCAGAAGACGTACTGCGCCACTGGCGTTTCCGTTCAAGCTCTTGGCTATGGCGTCTTCGGCGATGTGGTTGATCGCTGGAAGACAAGCACGTATTTGTTCGGCGAAGCTTTCCTGCGCGGCGCATGCGCTGGCCATGAGTTGCGCCAGCCCACGTGTATGGGCGTAACGCATACCTAGCGCCTTGATCCAATCGTCCGCGTCCTCGAGGACGATAGAGGTTGCGGTCATCATGGCGATCAAGCCAGCCAGATTGCAGGCGGCTTCAAAGTCAAAGTCGGGTGACTTTATTTCGCGTGCCATGCTGCGCACTTCGTTCACAGCAGCAGAAACTTGGCGTTTCGTTATGGAGTCCAGGGCTTCGGTTACGCGCTGAAAACGCAGCAGCCGCTGGTTTTCGGGCTCGCGCTCAAGAATACGAGCCAGATCTGCCAGGCAGCGCTCAATGCCTTTTGACTCGTTCTCTGAAAAGCAGGTGAACGCGTAGAGCATCAGCGACTGGTAATCGAACAGTTTTGAATCGACGCCCAGTTGAACCGCTCGGCCCAGAGCGCCACGTGCGCCAGCGCGGTCGCCCAGGTAGTACGACATCATGCCGAGCTTCTGAACGCGCACCAACGAGTCGGGCGTGAGCGATACCGCCATGCGGTAGGTTCCCAATGCCGCGTCAAATTGGCCCTGTTCTACCTGTGCTCGGCCCAGTACGTCATAGGCGTCAGCAAAGCCTTCGTCTTCGTTGATCAGCCCTTGAAGCGTGCTCACGGCGCGGGCATTTTGCCCCGCCTCGATTTGCGCGCGTGCCACGCCCAGCTTGGCCCAGGGCAGGGCGCGCGTGGCAATGACGGCTTCGCACATTTTCTGCGCTTCTTCGTGACGTCCCAGGCGCAGCAGCAATTCGGTGCCGATACGCGCCGCGTACAGCCAGTAGGGCGCCCGGGTGGCAAAGCGCTCCGAACATCGCTGCGCGGCCGATTCGAAATCTTCCGCTTCGATGGCTTCAAAGATAGGGCTAAGGTGCTCCTTGCGCTGGCGCGCCAGACGCAGCCGCTCGAACAAGGCTGCTGGAGTAAAGGGCTTGAGCAGATAGCCATCTAGCGCCGACTCGGCTGCCTCGGCCACACTGGCGTAAGACGCTTCGCCCGTCACCATGAAGAAAACCGTAGAAAACGGTAGGAGCTTGGCGCGGCGCAGGTCGTCCAGCAAAGTCTGGCCTGAGTTGTCGTTGTCCCCGAAGGACTGTTCGCAAAGAACGTAGTCGAAAACCATGTGTTCCAACCGGGCGCGTGCGTCGCGAATACGGTTGCACTGCACTACTCTCGCAATGCCATAGGCGCGCAATTGCGAAGCAAGAATGCTGCGCGACGTGGCGTTGGCGTCCACGACCAGTGCGACATATTCGCGCGGAGCATCTTTGGGGTTTGCGGCCATGAGAGGCGTCTGCTGCGCCGGTGGGAGTTGTGAGCCGGATTGTAGGGACCGCACGGCTCGGTGTGCCAACACTGGGTTGACGTAGCGCATATGCTGGTTCGATTTTGTACGGGACTTTCAAAGGTATGAGCGCACTACTTTTCTTTTGTTTGGGTGGAGGGCATTCGCGTGGCACGTGCTGTTGAGCTGGTGGCGGGCCACACCGTGCAGTTGTTGCAGGGCGCGCAGCAGCTGTTTCCCGCGTTGGTGGTGGCCATGGACGCAGCGCTTGAGAGCATTCGTTTCGAGACCTACATCTGCGACTTCAGCGACGGCGGCGCTCAGGTAGGCGCAGCGCTTGAGCGCGCTGCGCTGCGCGGTGTGCAGGTGCATCTGTTGGCAGATGGTTTCGGTACCGGCGGACTCCCCACCGTATGGCTGGAGCGGCTGGCGCGTGCAGGGGTGCATTACCAAGTGTTTGCGCCGCTCGGACCGCTGGGGCTGTTGCTGCCCAAGCGCTGGCGCCGGTTACACCGCAAGTTGTGCGTGGTGGACGGCTCGCTGATGTTTTGTGGCGGCATTAATGTGCTCGACGACTTTCGGGATCCGAACTACGGTCAGTTGGACGCTCCGCGTTTCGACTTTGCGGTGCAGGTACAAGGGCCCATTGCGGCAGAGGCGGACGCCACAATGCGCGCCGTGTGGTGGCGCATGCAGGCCGCTAGCGCTGCGCGTTCGCGCCATTTGAGAGATGCCGGACGCGCACTGAGTGAGGCACGGGTAAGTGCGCGGCGCGGCGGTTCCGGCTTTGGTGCCAGCGTCCATATGGGCCACGTACGCGCTGCGCTATTGCTGCGTGACAACCTGCGCAATCGCAGCGTGATTGAGCGCGCTTATTTGCGTGCTATTGCGCAGGCGCGGCACGAAATCATCATTGCCAACGCCTACTTTGTGCCAGGCCGGCGCTTGCGCCGCGCGCTTAAGTTGGCGGCGCAGCGCGGAGTTCGGGTCCGACTACTGTTGCAGGGGCGTTACGAGTATTTCTTGCAATACCACGCTGCTCGGCCGGTGTACGGCGCGTTGCTTGCGGCTGGCGTCGAGATACACGAATACGCTCCCAGCTTTCTGCACGCCAAAGTGGCGGTGGTAGATGCTGAAGGCTCACACCCCTGGGCCACAGTGGGGTCTTCTAACCTGGACCCGCTAAGTCTGTTGTTGGCCCGCGAGGCGAACGTGGCCGTTACGGACGCTGATTTCGCCCAAACGCTGCGCGTGCGGTTGGTGGACGCCATGGAGCATGCCGGCCACGCCATTGACCCTGTGGTTTACGCGGCTCGGCCGCTGCGCCAGCGGGTGTTGGACAGGCTGGCGTTCGGAGTGGTCCGGGTTGCTCTTTGGCTAAGTGGCAAGGTCTATTGACGCACGGCCCATCGCAACCGCGAAAAACACTGAGATGCTACTAAATAAATAGCTATCTTCTTAATAGATACGAGCGCAAATGGCTAAAAATATGTCGAATGCGTGGCGTTCACCTCACTGGTAATATCAGCCGATGTCCTCCCCTCAAAACTCCGCGATGGTGCCTTCAGCCGATGACGAAGGCGTCCCCGTTTCCGTCAAAATTCGCGAACGCATCGTTGCCGCGCGCAAGCGCTTTAACGCCAACGACAACATTGCCCAGTTCATTGAGCCCGGCGAGCTTGAGCGTCTGCTCGACGAAGTCGAGATCAAGATGCAAGGGGTGCTCGATAGCATGGTCATTGACACGGCCGGGGACCACAACACCAACGCCACCGCTCGCCGGGTGGCCAAGATGTATCTGAACGAAGTTTTTCGAGGGCGCTACGTACCGCAGCCTGCGATTACCGAGTTTCCCAACGCCGAGCATCTTAATGAACTGATGATCGTTGGTCCGCTGACCGTACGCAGCGCATGCAGCCATCACCTGTGCCCGGTAATTGGAAAAATTTGGGTAGGCGTCATGCCCAATGAGCACACCAATGTGATCGGCCTATCGAAATACGCACGTCTGGTTGATTGGGTCATGGGCCGCCCGCAGATTCAGGAAGAGGCAGTGGTGCAATTGGCCGACCTCATCATGGAAAAAACCCAACCCGATGGGCTGGCCATTGTGATGGAGGCGAGCCACTTCTGCATGTCCTGGCGCGGAGTCAAGGAGATGGATAGCAAGATGCTCAATTCCGTCATGCGCGGGGTGTTCCTCAAAGACGCGTCGCTACGCCGCGAATTTCTTTCTCTCATTCCTGGAAGGCACTGACATGCTGGTACGTCTGCTTTACGCAAGCCGGGCTGTGGACCCATCGCCACAGGCCATCGAAGCCATCCTCACGCAAGCGCGCCAACACAATCCGGGCTCCGGAATTACCGGCATTCTTTGCTATGGCGGCGGGGTCTTTCTGCAAGCCATCGAAGGGGGCCGATCAGCAGTCAATATCTTGTATGGCCACATTCAGCGAGACAATCGCCACCGAGACGTTGAGTTGCTGCGCTACGAAGAAATCACGGAACGGCGCTTCGGAGGCTGGACCATGGGACAGGTGAATCTCTCCAAAATCAATCACTCGATTTTGCTGAAGTACTCGGAAAAACCTGAGCTCGACCCGTACAGCGTGTCGGGGTGCATTTCGTTTGCACTGCTCGAGGAGTTAATGGCGACGGCCTCGATCATCGGCCGCGCCTAAACACTACGGCTCTCGCGATACCGCGCTTCGCAGTGGCGCGCCATTGCTCGGTGGTGCCGGTGACTAAGGGCCTGCACAAACTGCCGTGCAAAGCTCGCCGCGGTGCGCAGCGAATCCGCTAGTTGGGATTGATCTGGGAACAGCAACGCTTTGTGGCTTTTAGCAGTGCCCGCCATTGGCTCTTGTGGGTGCGGGGTGCAAATTTTGTACGCCAGATCGGCCGGATTTGACATGGCGACGACAACCACGCTCCACAACATGAAATTTTTGACAGGGCAGACGCGATGACCAAGGCCGGTGCCCTGCGCGCAACACGCGTTGTGGGAGTTGACTTCTCCAGCAGCCCCAGCCGGCGCAAACGCATTGTTCTGGCACAGGGGGAACTGACGGGCAGGTGTGCGCGCCTGGTCTCGCTAACCGCTTTTGAAACACTTGCGTCCTTTGGCGATTGGCTCGCAGAGCCTTCGCAATGGGTAGGTGGGTTTGATCTTCCATTCGGGTTGCCGCGCGAGCTGGTGCAACAACTGGGCTGGCCTACCGAATGGAAGAAGTGCATACAGCACTATGCGCAATTGAGTCGGGACGACATTCGTGCGCAGTTTGCGACTTTCTGCGATGCACGGCCCGTGGGCGGGAAATTTGCACATCGCGCTACGGACGGTCCGGCAGGCTCCAGCTCCAGCATGAAGTGGGTCAACCCACCCGTTGCTTTCATGTTGCACGCAGGAGTGCCTCTGTTGCTGAGCGCCGGCGTTCACTTGCCGGGGCTGGACGCCGGTGACGTCTCGCGCGTCGCCCTGGAAGCCTATCCGGGGCTGCTTGCGCGTGAGCTGATCGGTCGACGCAGTTACAAGAGCGATACCCGCGCCGCACAGACCGCGGAGCGGTTGATTGCGCGCAAAGACCTGGTCACTGCGCTGGAGGTCGGCCGTACGCGTTTGGAGCTGCGTTTGCGACTGAGCGCTGCGCAGGCCGATGCCTTGGTGGCCGATGCCACAGGTGATTGTGTGGATGCTGTGCTGTGCATGGTGCAAGCGGCTTGGGGCGCAAATCGCCATCATGAGCAGGGCGATCAGTTCTACGGATTGCCCGGGAATATGGATCCCTTGGAAGGTTGGATCATTACAAGTTGAAATTGTTCGCTGCTCGGTGGACACAACGAGCACCCGAAATGTGCAGATGAATATCGAAGGGATGAGAAGCACGGCTTACATCACACAGAAACCCGCCATGATGCAACGCGCCTGTGGCTCTGCACCAGCGGTGCTGTCGATTGCACCGGTGGCGGGCGGCAGGGCTGTGGATTTTATTTTCGCCAATGAAGGCGAATAGATCATGAGCCCATTGCGGCGCACAACATGTTTGGTGGCTACCGCAATCACCGCGCTGGCGTGTGTCGCGTCTTCTCTGGCCGCGCCTGCAGCTTGGTACTTCTGGCACAGCAAAGTTGGCGGATACCGTGCATGCGCGCAGATCGCGCCCGGTCCAAGCTGGCTAAAGGACGGTGGCCCCTATGAGGGTCCACAGTGCAAACCAAAACCACGGGTTTTTTTGATTCCGGTGCGGTGATACTGGCGCGCAACGTCATTCAAACGTTTTTTTGAGTCTTGAACCATGCCCGCCCTCCATACTTTGATTGCCTTTTTCGGCGTCTCTCTCTTGCTCGCCATCACTCCGGGGCCCGACAACCTTTTCGTGATGATTCAGTCCGCTCAACGCGGCTGGCGAGTGGGTCTCGCCGTGGTGCTCGGGCTTTGCGCGGGACTGGTGGTGCACACCGCGGCGGTGGCGTTGGGGTTAGCCACACTGTTCGCGGCATCTGCTGCGTCCTTTACGATGCTTAAGTTTTTAGGCGCTGCCTACCTCACGTGGTTGGCTTGGCAAGCGCTCAACCCAAACGGAAATGTTGGCGACACCCAACGTGATGAAGCCTGGGTGAACCCCGATGCGCAGGAAGCGGTTGTAGTGCCCTCGTTGCGGCGGGTGCGTCTGTGGCGTATGGCAGGCCGGGGCATGGTGATGAACCTGACGAATCCCAAAGTGGTTGTCTTTTTCTTAGCGTTTCTGCCGCAGTTTGCTGACCCCGCACGCGGTGCTGTCGCTGTTCAAATCATGGTGTTTGGCGTAGTTTTCGTGCTGTGCACATTGATGGTGTTCGGGGCCATTGCCTGTTTCTCCGGCATATTTGGTGCTACGTGGCTGCGCCCGGCCCGTGCCCAGCGCTGGCTAAACCGCGCGGCGGGCGTGGTGTTCCTGGGAATGGCGGTGCGCCTTGCCACTGTGAGCCGCTGACCTACGGCCTGCAAGCTCAGGCGAAGAAGCACATACCGTATCAAGACCAATTGGTATGCTCCCGGGCTTTCGCGACGGGGGAACCGCGCGCCGTTCGTCTCTAAATTGTATTTTCCCAATGAATAAAAAAACTGTGCTCGGCGCTGTCGCCGTGATCGCGCTGGCATCCTATGGCGGCTCCACCTGGTACCTCGGTGGCGAAGTGCAAAACCGGTACGAAACCGCTCTTGCAGACGTCCAGAAGGCTTTGGGCACCCAAGCCGTGCTCACGCATACCTACGAGCGGGGTTTTCTAAGCTCGCGTGCCAAGGTGGCGCTGCAGTGGAATCCGGACCCGTCAGCACCGGAAGCAGGCATCGCGCTTGATCAGCCTTTGGTGACTTCATCGCCCCGCTTTGTAGCAAACAGCACCTTGCGGCATGGTCCGCTGGCCGGTGTGCGTCTGGCTGCCGCAGTGGTCGAGACGCAGTTTTCGATGGAGGGCCTGGATAAGCCCATGCAGAAAATGCTGGCCACGGCAACCGGACCCACGCTGACGTCCGTACACCGACTTACCGGCGGGCAGGATTTGACAATTTCACTTCCAGCGGGCGAGGTGGCAGGCGCGGAAGATGACAGACAACACATTCAATGGCAGGCCATGACGTTCCAAGTAGCGATCAGTGCCGACCAAGCGCGGGTGAGCGGCAACCTCCAGTGGCCAGGCATGTCGATGAAGGGGCTTAATACCCAGGAATTGAACGCCAACGCCCGCAATGAGGAACGCGAAGAAGACGGCGAAAGGCCCGGGCTCGCGATGCCCGACGCGGCAGCAGCAGCGGGGCGCTACGCGATCTCCGTCCAAGGCATGGGCGGGGACTTTGATATGCAATTGCAGAACGGCCTGTGGCTATTGGCACCTGGGACCGCCAGCGGTCAAATCGAGCAGATCACTGTAACAAGCGCCGAAAGTGCTGATCCTTCAGCAATATCTAAAACGGTCCTGAACCTGGAGCAGCTAACCTACACCGTTGCGATTAAACGAACAGGCGATACCTTGGGCTGGACGACCAAGGTCGCGGGCAAGGGCGATATGGGCGACCTAAAGTTCGAAGCGCTCAACCTACAGGAAGCGGTGGACCAGGTTGATGTGCAGGCCCTCAAAGCGTTTCAGGACACGTTGCTGACCACGTATCGCAACGCCGCAGTGGAAGCAGACGCCGAGCAGGTAGAACGCAGTGCGGCCGTGCTCAGCGAGATTGCTCCCCGCTTCGTGGCTGCCAAGCCAAGTTACAGCATGAAAATTTCCGCCACGCTTGGCGGGCGACAGGGCGGTCTGGAATACAGCGCTCAGATCAATCAGGCTCCGGCGGAGCAATTGGTTCAGGCAATGGGTTGGGGCCCTGCGCTGCTGGCTTCCAGTAGTTTGAACGCGTCGGCCCAGGTGCCAAAAATATGGCTGCCACTTGTGGCTACGGCGGTGACAGGCGCGCGCATGCCGGCGGAGCAGATTGACGGGCTGATAGACATGGTCACCGCACAAGGCTATGTGGTGCAGGAGGCAGACCAGCTTTCCACGGCACTGCGCTTTGAGGGCGGACAGCTCCAGCTAAACGGCAAGACCATTCCGATGCCGGGTCTGGGTGGTTGAGGTTCTGCAAGCTAGATAAGCTCCCAAGAATTTCGGGCGGAGTGCGACCCTTATAAACTTGTCCCAGGGCGGATCGGAAAAATGGTGACGCAGCCCTTTGGCAATCCAGCTCCGTACGACCAGCCATCGGGCCGTTTCGCTGTACTGCGGGCGGCGCTACTGAAATCTAAAAGCTGGACGTCGGGACGCGCCCGCGGGCTGCTCAAGCTTCCGACACGCGTTCAGGTCCAGTACAGCGTCCGTAGATCGTTAACCGGTATTGGCCGGTTGCGTTGCAGTCCGCGCAGGCGGTGGTTCGCCACGGTGACGGCCCTTGGCTGGTAGAGGTAAGCATGAGCGCACTCGCTCGCCAGCAGACGCTGCACTTCTCCCAGCAAGCTGGCGTGCTCGGTCGGGTGTGCGGTGCTCTGAATAAGCCTGTACAAAGCATTAAATTCTTTTGAACTGTATTGCCAGTAGTAATTCGGCTCTGTAAATCGGCCCAAGTCCAGCGGTTCCACGTGCGAAATGAGCGTCAAGTCGTAATTGCGGCTGGCATAGGTGTCGCGAAGCCATGTGGGCCAGTCCAGCGCCTTGATCTGCACATGAATTCCGACTGCCGCGAGCTGCGTTGCCACAACAGGCCCGCCTAACAGTGCATACGAAGTGGGTGGCAGCGACAGAGTTAACGACAGTGGCAAACGCACGCCCACCTCATTCAACAGGCTGCGGGCCAGTGTCGGATCAAACGGGTTAATTCCGGTGGTATCCACGTAGCCGAAGGTGCCGGGCACCACATGGCTACCAATCGGCGTGCCGAGGTCGGCACCCGCAGCTGCCAATACGGCTCGACGATCAATGGCTGCCGCGATAGCTCTGCGGACGCGCACATCAGTAAGCGCCAAGCGCTTATGGTTGATCGCAAGGATGGTTTTTGCGCGCGTCTCGCCTTCCAACACTTGGTATCCCTGCCGCGCCTTGAAACGGACCGCGTTCTGTGGCGCAACGCCGGTGAACAGGTCCACGTCGCCCGCTTCCAATGCTGCCGCTTGTGCATCAACGTCAGCGATGAACTGGAACGTGGCCCGGTCTATTCGTGCCTGCGCGCGGCCTCGGTAGTCTGGCCAGCGCGTGAGTACGAGCGGTTCGCCGGGCTGCCACTGCGCCAGTCGGTAGGGGCCTGTACCTATCGGACGCCTAACATTGCTGTTTGCGCTTATGGGCTCCACCATGCTGGCTGTGGCTTGTCCCAATCGAAACAGCAGGTCCGGGTCCGTACGTTCGTTTTCCAGTACCAACGTGTGATCGCTCTCGGTGCGAATGTGCAGCGATGCAAAATGCTGGCGGTCCTTGTTCTGGCTGCCGCGCGCTCCGGCACGCTCCAGTGCAAATTTCGCGCTTGCAGCGTTAAAGGGTGCGCCGTTGTGAAAGCGAACCCCTTTGCGCAAGTAAAGTGTCGTGGTTCTGAGATCACGCGAAACCTGCCAGCGTTCAGCAAGCAGCGGCGATACGCTTGCGTCGGCGTGAATGCGGGTCAGGGTTTCAAAAATGTTGTAGTGAACCACTTCGCCAATGCAGGCGGCCGGCATCGTGGTGGGGTCCAGGCCTGTTGGCTCTAGAGCGATTCCCAGCACCACGTGACCTCGAGTGTTAATTGGACGCGCCGCTAGCGGGCCACAAAAAGCTGTGGCGAGCGTGGCGGTCATTGCAGTGCGGCGGTTGATCATGGTGGCAGGTTAGAAAAGGAAGGGGAGCGCAGGCGGCGCAGAACTTTGCAAGTTTGGTAGCGACGATGTGCGGAGGTTGCGAGCGGTGGCGAGCGGTATCGACAGGTTCAGGACGTATCGGCAACGCGGTCCCTAAATGGGGTTTCAAGGGCCAACTACCCATTGGGCACTTGTGGGTTGACCCTTCGCGCGCTAGGCTAGGCGACTGCGCAGGATAATGCTAGCTTGCGGTCAAAGCCGCCCCTTAACCGCAGGAGCGTGTCATGGCATTGATGATTACGGACGAATGCATCAACTGTGATGTGTGCGAGCCTGAGTGCCCGAATCAGGCGATCTACATGGGTGAGGAGATCTACGAAATCGATCCGCACAAATGTACAGAGTGCGTCGGCCATTTCGATCAGCCGCAGTGCATGGAGGTTTGCCCGGTTGCATGCATTCCCGTCAACCCCGCGCATGTTGAGAACCGGGCCACGCTGTGGCAAAAGTTTGAGCAGTTGCAGACCGAAGTCAAAGCTTGAATTTATAGTATTTTATGCATCCAGCGCTTATCTGGTAAGCATCTTTAGCTATATTTAATGTAGCGCTACTCGGCGTTTGGTGAAGCAGGTGGCAGAGGCGGTATTGTGGGTCTCATGACGCCCGGCGCGGACATCACTTGCTCGAGGCGCGGTGGCTTAGGGCGAGGCGGTTTGCTGGTGTGGATTTGCTGCGCTGCTTTGTCCATATCCGCTGCCAACAAGGCAGGCCACGCTTTAAGCGAATGCGCGATGCTGTCTTCAATCAGGGTGCGCTGGTCCGAAGGCGGCCGCCGCAGCACCCATCCCGCCACATCGGCCCGGTCACCGGGGTGGCCAATGCCGATACGCAGCCGCCAGTAGTCCGCTGAGCCCAGCTGGGCATGAATATCGCGCAAGCCGTTGTGCCCAGCATGCCCCCCGCCGCGTTTGAGCTTTACCTGGCCCGGCGACAGATCAAGCTCGTCGTGGATTACCAAGACTTCTTCTGGCGTTATTTTGAAGAAGCGTGTCAGTGCAGAGACTGATTTGCCAGACAGGTTCATAAAGGTCTGCGGCTGCAGCAGCCACACGTTTGCTCCTTGAACACTTGCCCGCGCAGCGAGACCAGAGTAACTCCGGTCGGGCACAAGATTTACCTTGAGCTCACGAGCCAGCGCATCCACCCACCAAAAACCTGCGTTGTGCCGGGTGTCTTCATACTCCGGACCAGGATTGCCCAGCCCCACTACCAGTTTGATCATGTAAAGAATTATCGTGGAACGACCAAAGCACTTTTGCGTGCCACTTGGGGCCCGTGCTGGTCCCGCCGGTCGCAGAAGCGTTCGCCCATAAAAAAGCCCACACACCGTGGGCTTTTAGAGCAAGGCGCGGCGACAAAGCGCCGCTGCGCCGGGCACAATGAATTACTTCTTCTTGCCCTTGCCTTTAGCGGCTGGCGCAGCGGCAGGTGCCGCATCAGCGGCGGGCTCTACTTCTTCCACCAGTGGGGCTATTACAGAGACCAGTAATGGGTTGTTGGCTGCGCCACGGGTCACAGCCGTTACGCCTTTAGGCAGCTTGATGTCCTTGAGGTACACAGAGGCACCTTTTTTCATTTCGCTCAGATCGACCGTAATGAATTCTGGCAAATCCGATGGCATGCAAGCCACGTCGAGTTCGGTCATGACCGGATTGACAGTGCACTTGTCGACTTTCACGGCAGGCGACTCTTCCGAGTTGGCAAAGTGCAATGGCACCTTCATGTGCAGGCGGGTCTTGGCATCCACACGCTGGAAGTCCACATGCAGGACCAGCTGCTTGAAGGGGTGGTATTGCACATCACGCAGTAAAACCTTGCTCTTCGCGCCAGCCACTTCCATTTCCAGCACGCTAGAGTGGAAAGCTTCTTTTTTTAGGGCGTGCCACAGAGCGTTGTGGTCTAGCTCAATGGCTGCCGGCTCGGTTGTACCGCCGTAGACGATACCTGGCGTGCGGCCAGAATTGCGCAGACGGCGGCTCGCACCCGTACCGTGCTTTGCGCGCTCAAAGGCGACGAAGTTCATATTTCTCTCCGAATCAGGGTGCACCGCGACCAGTTCCACCCTCGGTTAATTGAAAAGCCTGCCTCGATGGCAGGCCTGCTTTTTTGTCAAGAATCAGAAAAGATTTTCCTGGTCCGAAAACAAACTCATGACCGAGTCCCCGCGAGCAATGCGTTGGATCGTCTCTGCGATCAACGGAGCTACAGAGACTTGGCGAATCTTGGCGCAGCCGCGTGCAGCTTCGCTCAACGGAATGGTGTTGGTGACAACAACTTCGTCAAGCGAGGCGTCACCACTGATGCGCTCAATGGCAGGACCTGAAAAGATGGGGTGCGTGCAATAGGCGTACACCTTGCTCGCCCCCCGCTCCTTAAGCACTTCGGCCGCCTTTACCAAAGTGCCTGCAGTGTCAATCATGTCGTCCATCACCACGCAGTTGCGGCCTTCCACTTCGCCGATGACGTTCATGACTTCCGACACGTTGGCTTTTGGCCGGCGCTTGTCAATGATCGCCAGATCGCAATTTAACTGCTTGGCCAAGGCACGTGCACGCACAACACCTCCTACGTCAGGGGACACGACAATCAGATTGTCGTAATCGTTTTGACGCAGGTCACCCAACAATACGGGCGACGCGTAAATGTTGTCGACCGGGATATCGAAAAAGCCTTGAATTTGGTCAGCGTGCAGGTCCATCGTCAAAACGCGTGCAACCCCTACCGCCTGAAGCATGTCTGCTACCACCTTAGCGCTGATAGGTACACGGGTAGAGCGTGGGCGGCGATCTTGGCGGGCATAACCAAAATATGGAATCACAGCGCTAATGCGCTCTGCAGATGCACGCTTGAGTGCGTCCACCATGATTACCAGTTCCATCAAGCTATCGTTGGTGGGGGCGCAGGTGGACTGGACCACAAACACATCGCGGGCCCGGACGTTTTGTTTGATCTCGACGAATACCTCACCGTCGGAGAAACGTCCAACATGCGCGGCACCCAAACTGATTCCGAGATGCTGGGCGATTTCGGAGGCAAGCTGCGGGTTGGCATTGCCAGTGAACACCATGAAGTCTGAGTGGGTAGCCTGCATGAGCATCTCGGCGTTGGAAAGAAATGTCCTTGCGTTACAAGGATTTGGCAGGGGAGAAAGGATTCGAACCTTTGCATGCTGGAATCAAAATCCAGTGCCTTAACCAGCTTGGCGACTCCCCTACACCGGACTGCAGTTACAAAGAACTGCAAACCAAAACACTACCCTGCCGCCCATCCAGTCAGAGGATGAATCGCCAGGTTTTCACAAATTTTCACTTCCCATGTGCCCGGAAGTTTCGCTAGCGCGACCCCCTTCGGAACGGCTGCAAATACAGCACTTCCGGAGCCCGTCATTCTCGCTCGCAACCCTTGGGTTTCTAACCACTCAATGGCTTGGGACACTTCGGGGCACAGCGCTTCTGCCGTTCTTTGCAGGTCATTTCGGCCAAAGCCAAAGTGGTCTGCAGCAAAGCCTGAGATTGTAGCACTGCCGAAATAATCTTTCGGAGAGAGGTGCGAAAAAATCGCCTGCGTAGACAGCCCTGCGTCCGGTTTAACAATGGCAAAGGATTGCGAAGGAATCCGCGCCTTCCCGACGAGCGGAGTCAGCAGGTCGCCTGTGCCTTCAACCCAAGAATGGCCAAACCCCAGGAAAAAAGGCAGATCGGCTCCCAGGGGCCTTGCCAGCGCCAATAGCTCCACCCGACTCAGGTTGAGTTGCCACAGCCGGTTGAGCGACAGCAGCGTTGTTGCTGCGTCAGACGAGCCGCCGCCCAGCCCGGCCTCGGCGGGAATGCGCTTGTGAACTCCAATGTGAACGCCCTGTGGACAGCCAGTTGCAGCCTGCAACGTGCGCGCGGCACGCACGCTCAAATCTTCCGGTGGAAGCTGAGAAGTCAGGTCTTCACGGGTGATTTGTCCATCGCGACGCAGCTCGAAATGCAAGGTGTCGCACCAGTCGACCAGCATAAACACCGACTGTAGCAGGTGGTAGCCGTCTTCGCGCCTTCCAGTGACATGTAGGAATAGGTTGAGTTTGGCCGGCGCTGGAACGTCGTAAAGCGCCTTCACAACTGCTCAAATAGATCGGAGGCAAAGGAATGCTGGTTCATATCAATGCCCGTCCAGCACTAGCTTGAGGGTTGTGCGCGGTGCTGGCTGATCGCGCACAGCAGACAGCCTTCCATGGGGCAATCGTCCTAAGTCAGCGTGCCATCCTGCTGCGACCACCGCATCGCCTTTAAGCCAAGCAAACAACGCTTCAACAGGCACAGGACTGCCAAGTACGTCACTCACGAGCACCCCAAGCGAAGGCGCCGTCCTTTTGCCTTGGGGCGAGGTGAGTTCTGCCCCGCTAGGTGTCCAGATCAAATCAGCGAGGATGCTACCGAGCGGAGTACTCAATTTAAGCTGGCCCCGTTCACTGGTTCCCTCTAATGCGAAAACGGCAGAAAAAGACTGCTGCGCGTTCCCATCTACCGCCAATGCCATACGCCCCGACCACGCTGCTGCTGTGCCTGCAACTGCATCGTTTTGAAGCGTGGGCTGCGCGCAGCCAGCGAGCATTGCCAGCAAAAAGCTGAGTATCCAGACGGCCCCATACTGGCGCGCAGCCGAAAAAGCCGGGATCAAAACGTGACTCCAAATCGCTTGAGGGTTTTACGTAAGGTTTTGTTGTCTGCTTGCGTACGTTGCGCTTCGTTCCAGATCGCTCTGGCACGGTCACGGTCGCCGGACACCCACAACACTTCGCCGTAATGCGCGGCGATCTCTACGTCTTTGCGCTTGGCGTAGGCTTCTGCAAATAATTCCAGTGCACGCGGAAAGTTGCCTCCACGGTATTCCACCCACGCCAAGCTGTCAGTAATGAACGGATCGCCAGGAGCCATGCGCAGCGCTGTTTCGATCAGCTGGCGGGCTTCCTGAAGCCTGATGCCACGCTCAGCTAACGAGTACCCCAGCGCGTTGTACGCATGGTGGTAGTCAGGGTCGGATGCAATGATGTCTCGAAGAATTCGCTCCATATTTGTATGGTCTTGCGCTTTCTCCGCAAGGATGGCTTGGTCGTAACGCAGGTCTGTGTTTTCGGGCGTTTTTCTCGCTAACTCGTCTTGCATGGCGTAAGCTTTTTTGAACTCCCCCGCTTCACGCAAAACCTGCACCTCAAGGGCGGTTTTGCGAGACTGCTCTTCAGCGGTGCTCGCGGACAGGCTTTGGACAAGGGCGCGCGCATGCGTCAGCTTGTCTTGACGTACCAGCAATATGGCACGGCGAGCCTGCACGTTATATTGGTTTTCGCCATTTTGAACGTGGCTTAACCAATGTTCCGCTTCCTCAAAATTACCGCGCTTTTCTGCAATCTCTGATCGAAGTATGTAAATCTGTGCTGCGGCACTGCCTTGTTCAGCGGTAGCTGGCTGTCCCTTTCTCGTAGCTTCGTATTGCTCTAGCGAGCGCTCTGCCGCCTCAATAGCACCATTCTGCAGTTGCAATGCCGCAAGCGCCAGCCAAGCCTGAGAAAACTCGGGGTGGCTTGCGGTAACTATTTCAAGTTGCGTCTTGGCTGTTGCGGGTTCTTGCTGTTCCAGCAGAACTCTGGCGTAACCCATACGCATAACCGGTGGCTGGTCGCCTACAAAGCTGTCGCGTGCAAGATCTTCAGCACCAGGTATCTTTGCTTGCAGCAGGTCGAGCGTCATAAGCGTTATGTCCTCCGACGCGGGCTCGAGTTTCTGGGCTTGCCTCGCGCTAGCAAGCGCTGCTTCAGGTTCGCCAGCCAAGAGTTGCATCCTGCCTATGGTAAGCAGCGCAGAGATGGCCAGCGCAGGATCCAGTTTGTAGCGATCAAGGGCGTCTGACACCACGCTCAACGCCCCCGCTCTATCGCTGGATCGTCGGTACGCAAGTGGCAGCGACAGAATGAGGTCTTTACGAGCCGATGGTGCCGCAGTTTCCAAAAACTTTAACAATGCCGTTGGAGTTTCCGCAGCGCGGTTGAGAGCTAACAAAATCTGCAATATGTAACGCTGCGCCTCGTGCGAATCGGGCAAAGCTGCCTCCCAAGCGCGTGCTGCTGCGAGTGCTGCACCTCCCGAGCGCGACTCCAGTGCAATATCCGCGGCCCGCTTGTAAATTTTCTCGTCGTTAATCTGCCGCGCCGCTTCCAACATCAGCGAGTAGCCGGCTCCCGGATCGCCTGAAAGCAGTGTCAGTTCGCCCAGAAAAATTTCGTAGAACAGCTCTGCATCTAGCTGCCTAGCCCGGGTTTGCAGACCCTTTTCCTCTACCGCCGCCATCTGAGCGGTGGACGTCGGTCCAAAAACAGGCTGCTTTTCAACTGCAACTGTGATGGAAGAATAAACCAGCAGCGTGGCTGCCAAAAAACGAGAAGAGAGGGGCATCGGGCCATAATAATCCATGCTCTTTCCACCGACGCGTTAAGCGACCAATGCCCGAACTACCTGAGGTTGAGGTGACGCGTCGCAGCTTTGCGGATCGTATTGCGGGTGCACGTGTAACGGCAGTGCATCTAGGCAAACCACTGCGTTGGCCGCTTGGGTGTGATCCTGACAGTCTTATCGGAAGAACCGTGCTGCAGGTTGATCGAAGAGGGAAGTACTTGGTCTTGTGTCTCGACCAAGGCCTAATACTGATTCATCTCGGCATGTCGGGAAGTCTGGCGTTTGCGTCCACCCATCCCGCAAGGGGCTTGCATGACCATTTCGATATGGTCACAGAACGTGGGTATTTGCGTTTGCACGACCCGCGGCGGTTTGGCGCTGTGGTGTGGGCCGCGGACCGGGACGCGCCGGTGATGCACAAACTGCTGGACCACTTGGGTATGGAGCCGCTGTCCGATAATTTCTCACTTTCCCGGTTTACAGCAGGTTTGAAAATGAGTGGGGCTCCCGTAAAGCAGGTGTTGCTGGCCGGCCAGCTGGTTGTTGGCGTTGGCAATATCTATGCATCGGAGGCGTTGTTTCGTGCCGGAATTCGTCCTACGACGCAGGCCCGCCGCATTGGTCCCGCGCGGGTCGAAAAACTTCATGCCGCAATCACCAGCGTTTTGGAGCAGGCTGTGGCCGCAGGCGGCAGCACATTGCGAGATTTCCAGGCCGCTGATGGGACTGCAGGCCATTTCCAGCTCAGTGCAAGTGTCTATGGGCGGGCGGGAGCAGCCTGTCATACTTGTTCAACGCCTATTCGTATGATCAGGCAGGGCCAGCGCAGCAGTTTTTATTGCCCGGTTTGTCAACGCTAATGCGCTCTCGCAACGTTTTCACGGTCTTCTGTGCTGTGTAAAGCAACTGACACTTATTCTTGCGTCTACTGACGGCGCATAGACTCGGAAAGCCAACGTGGGACCATCATTTAACGAGCAATTTGAGCTGCACGATGCGTGGCGTCGTGATTTCGCTAGCCGCATTCGGCAGTTGTCCGACTGGCTGGCGGCGCAGGACTTGATGGACGCGTCGGTGCGTGAGCGGCTCGAACGCCTCGAGTTTCAGGTGCGCTCTGACAAAATTATGGTGGCGTTCGTTGCCGAGTTCTCACGCGGCAAATCAGAACTCATCAACGCAATTTTCTTTGCGAACTACGGCCGGCGGATCATTCCTGCCAGTGCCGGACGCACCACAATGTGTCCTACCGAGCTGGGGTACCAGTCTGATACTCCAGACAGCTTGCGGTTATTGCCCATCGAAACACGGCTGGAGCCTCAAGGGCTTGCAGAGTGGCGACAGATGCCAGGCCGGTGGTCCGAATTCGGCCTTGACGCCACCAATGGAGAGCAGATCGCGAACATCATCGGGAAGGTGGCCGAGACACTACGCGTCAGCGTGGACCAAGCGCGAAAGCTAGGTTTCTGGCACGACGATCTGCCGCAAGAGAACCCGCCACTGGACACGGCCGGCCTTGTAGAGGTGCCAAAGTGGCGCCACGCACTCATTAACCTGCCTCATCCCTTGCTCCAGCACGGGCTGGTCATCTTGGATACACCAGGTCTAAATGCAGTGGGTGCTGAGCCCGAGCTGACCGTAAATTTGATACCGCAGGCACACGCAGTAGTATTTATTTTGGGGGCCGATACGGGTGTCACTCGCTCGGACTTGGCGATCTGGCGTGACCATCTGGCGGACACTGCTGATAGTGTTGAGTCGCGGCTGGTGGTGCTCAACAAAATTGACACGCTTTGGGACACGTTGAGCTCCGAGGAGCAAGTGCAGCAGCAGCTCGAGAAGCAGCGGACCAGTTCGGCCGAAACGCTCGGCGTGCAGCCGGAACAGGTTTTGTTGGTGTCAGCTCAGAAGGGGCTGGTAGGAAAAATCACTCACGACGCCGCGATGCTCGAGGCGAGTGGTCTTCCGGCTTTGGAAGACGCTCTCTCGGACGGGGTGATGGGACGCCGTCAGAGCATTTTGCGGTCTGCCATTGGTGTGGCGCTGGGCGGTGTACGTCTGGAGACTGCGCGGGTGCTGAACATCCGCCGGCGTGATCTGGATGACCAGATGAACGAGTTGGGGAGTTTGCGCGGAAAAAATGCGACAGTGATCGAAGCCATGCGCCAACGTATCGAGCAAGAGCGTGCGGAGTTCGACCAATGCTCTACCAAAATTCTTGCGGTGCGCGCAGTGCACCTAAAGCTTCTGAGGCAAGTGTTTGATCGCCTAGGTGCCAAAGCGCTGAAAAAACATCTCGCGCCGCTGGTAGGCGGGCTGTGCCAGAAAGGGCTCAAGCTTGGTGTGAAAAAACAATACGCGGACACATTTGAGCTCTTGCGGGCTGTATTAGATGGTGCGCAGGAAAGCTCGGTAGAGATTCAGGCCATGTTGGCTGGAACCTTCCGGCAGCTCAACGCAGAGTTCGGTTTTTCGCTTCAAGCACCCCCGCTGTTACAAATGGACCCGTTTAGCTTGGACTTGGTGCGGATTGAGCGCAGCCACGTGCAATACCTGGGGGTAGGAAATGCATTGCGCTTGGTTCAACCCGAGTTCGCGGAGCGCCTGGCTCGCGCGTTGTCCACTCGGCTGCGCGCAGTTTTCGAGTCGGCGGCCAATGACCTAGAGCTGTGGAGCAACACCGCGACTGCGCAGTTGGACGCCCAACTGCGGGAGAGAAAGCGCAGCTTTAGTCGGCGGATCGAAGCGGTCGACCGCATTCAGGCAGCCGCATCCGGATTGGATGAGCGCATCATTGAACTTGAAGACGCAGAGCGATCGCTTGACAATCTGGACGGTCGGCTGCAGATATTGACGGAGTCTTTGCTAGCGCTTTCTGAGCGATCCCCGAACGGTACAGCTGAAGCATCTGCAGCAACTGCATGAGTGGCAAGCCTTTGATGGCCGATGCCGTGGTGCATTGGCAGTCACTGCACGGACGACATGCGTTGCCCTGGCAGAACACGCGCGACCCTTACCGTGTGTGGCTGTCGGAAATCATGTTGCAGCAAACGCAGGTAGCCACGGTGCTAGGGTATTACGAGCGCTTTTTGGTCCGTTTTCCTGACGTGATGGTGCTCGGCGACGCGTCATTAGACGAGGTGCTGGCGCTATGGAGCGGGTTGGGTTACTACGGCCGTGCCCGTAACCTGCATCGTGCTGCGCAGCAGATCGTGAATGACTGCGGTGGTGAGTTCCCGCGGACAGCAGCGCAGCTGGCTGAGCTACCGGGAGTGGGTCGCTCCACAGCGTCGGCAATCGCGGCGTTCTGTTTTGATGAGCAAGTGCCCATCCTCGACGCCAACGTGCGACGCGTTTTGACAAGGTACTTGGGATTTGCGCAAGACTTGGCACGGCCTGCCAACGAGCGCGCGCTGTGGGAGCTTGCTGCCAGATTGGTGCCTGAGCGCAGCTACGAAATGCCGGCTTACACCCAAGGCATGATGGATTTGGGTTCTACCGTTTGCTCACCCAAGCGACCCTCGTGCCTCTTGTGTCCCCTGTCTGATCGCTGCGTCGCACGCGCTGAAGATGATGCCGAACTCTATCCGGTGCGCACACGAGCGGTTAAGCGAACGCAGGAGTCCTGGTGGCTTTTATGGTTAAGTGACGCGGAGCATCGCGTATGGTTGGAGAGGAGGCCGATTCCGGGAATTTGGGCCGGTCTGCAATGCCTTCCCATTTTTGCTGATGAGGCCTTGCTCGCAGCTCACTTGATAAAGATAGGCGCCCAACGGACTGACACGTTGCCCGTCATTCGGCACACCTTAACCCACCGCGAACTCGTACTGCACACCGTACGCGCTGAGGCGTACACGGACGCACCTTCCACGATTGCAGAGGGAGGGTGGATGTCATTGCAACAATTAGACCGATTGGGCCTACCCGCGCCCGTTCGCATGTTGCTTGAGGCGCAACCCCTCTGATGGACAAAACCGGCGCAGCCTTTAGCGCAGTGCAATCTCTCGATGGCGAACCACCACTGGCCACTCCTTACTAAAGCGCGCTGCTAACTGCTCGATCAAATAGACCGAGCGGTGCTGCCCACCTGTGCACCCGATCGCAACGGTGACATAACTGCGGTGGTTGTCCACCAAGGCGCCTAGCCAATCCTTGAGGAAGCGCGCAATGTCTTCTTCCATTCGGACGACTTGTGGATGCGCCAATAGAAAATTGATCACCGCCCCGTCGCGCCCGGTGAGGTCGCGTAACGGAGCTTCGTAATGGGGGTTAGGTAGCATGCGCACGTCAAACACGTAGTCGGCGTCCAAAGGTACGCCGCGTTTAAAGGCAAAGGACTGAAAAACTAATGAAAGCGGGTTTGGCGGCTGCGCCATCAGGCTTTTTACATATCCCTGCAGTTGAGCGGGACGAATGGCGCTGGTATCGATAACTTGTGCGTTTTCACGCAGATCGGCCAGCAATTCGCGTTCAAGGTTGATGGTCTGCACAAGATCGCGGCGGTCCCCGCCCGCCTCTCCGGAATTAAGCGGGTGCCGCCGGCGCGTTTCTGAAAAACGTCGAACGAGGGTCTCAGTGTCCGCGTCCAGAAAGATGGAGTGAACGATGCACCCTTGGGCGCGCAGGCGCTGGAGCTTTTCGGGTACGGCAGGCAGCGATGAGCGACTGCGTACGTCCATTGCGATCGCTAGCCGATGGCCGTGGTGGTCGTGTTCCAGCGCCACGAAGCTCAGTAGCAATTCTGGTGGCAAGTTGTCGACGCAGTAATAACCTGCGTCTTCATAAGCCCGCAACACCACAGATTTTCCAGAGCCCGACATACCTGTAATCAGCGCTATCTCAATGTTCATGAGTTACTTTTTCCCAAAGGATTAGAGGCTGCCTGCGCTAGCCAGTATTTCGTTCGCGTGAAGCAGGCTGGCTGTTGATTGCTTGCCACCTCCCAGCATGCGCGCTATTTCGGCCGTGCGAGCAGTTCGGGTGACCAGGCACACGGTACTCGCCACACTATCTGAGTCGCGTGCCTTGGAGACCACCAAGTGATGATTAGCGCAGGCTGCCACCTGCGCCAAGTGCGTGACTGCCAATACCTGACGCTCTTTACCAAGGCGCTGCATCAGCTGGCCGACCGTATGCGCAACCACTCCGCCCACGCCAGAATCGACCTCGTCAAAAATCAGCGTGTTCGCCCCGCCCAGCGTACTGGTAGTCACCGCTACGGCCAATGCAATGCGTGAGAGCTCCCCACCTGAAGCGACCTTGCCTATAGGGCGCAATTCCTGGTTTGCATGGCCCGCCACCAGAAAATCTATATCTTCTAGTCCGCGCGAGCCTGGCTGCGCAGAGGCGGTTAGCGAAACCGAAAACTTGCCCCCCGCCATGCCGAGCAGCTGCAACAGCTCTGTGACAGCGCTGGAGAGCAAGGGTGCCGCCTTAGTGCGTTTTCTCGTAAGTTTTTTGGCAGCAGCCTCGTAAACTGATCGATTGGCGGACTCTTGCCGCTCCAAGGTTTCCAAGTCGCTGCTTGCGTCCAGTGCCGCCAACGATTGGCGCCATTCTTGCAAAACCTGCGCCAGTTCCTCAGGTGGACGTTTAAACCTTCTAGCCAGGCTAATCCACAGTGAAACCCGCTCGTCTAGCCCCTGAAGCTGCTGTGCATCAAGCACATCGCGGCGCAGATAGGTGTGCAGTTCCCGCTGCGCTTCGCCGACTTGTGCAAGACTGTCTTTGAGCAACGCACTGATGGGCAAAAAGCGAGGCTCAAGATGCTCCTGTGCCGCTAGTACTTCGTGGGCGCGGGCCAAGGTCGCATGCGCGCCGGACTCGTCCAGATCCAGGGCCTCCGCTGCAACTTGCGCAGCGTCCATCAGCGCCTGGGCGTGGCCAAGGCGCGTGTGCTCTTCATTGAGTGCTTCCCACTCATCCCGGCCGGGGGCCAGAGTTGCCATTTCGGCGATTTGCCATTGCAAGCGGTCCCGCTCCTCGCGCGCGCTCGCTTGTAATTTGCGAGCCGATTCAACGGCATGAGATGCCGTGCGCCACGCGTTCCACGCGTCCTGTACCGGCGACGCATCCAAACCTGCGTAGGCGTCAAGCAGCCCTCTCACAGAACCCGCGGCGATCAGGTTTTGCCACGCATGCTGGCCATGGATATCCACCAGTCGCGCACCCAGCGCCCGCAATTGCGCGGCGGTCGCCGGAGTCCCGTTGATCCAGCCACGGCTTTTGCCCGCGCTGTCAATGGTTCGCCGCAAAAGCAGTGACTCGCCCGGGTCAAATCCCCCGTCTTCCAGCCAGCCAATTAAGTTATCCCCAAGATCGAATTCCGCCGCCAGGTCTGTGCGGCTGGCGCCCGCGCGGACCACACCTGCATCTGCTCGAGCACCCATTACCAACTGAAGCGCATCTACGAGGATGGACTTGCCCGCGCCCGTCTCACCCGTCAGCGCGGTGAATCCAGTTTCAAGATCGAGCTCAAGCGAGTCGACGATGACAAAGTCGCGCAGGCTAATGCGCCGTAGTGCCATGGTCAGGACCCTCCTTCATTCCAGCGGAGCTTGCGGCGCAACGTGTCAAAGTAATTCCAGCCCCGTGGGTGCAAGAAACGCACGCAGTACTCAGCTCGCGTAACCAAAATACGGTCTCCACGAATCAGCTCTGCAAGTGACTGCGTGTCGAAGCTGGCGCTGGCGTCGCGTCCCGAGACAAGTTCGATTGCGATCTCGTTGATGTCGGACAGTACGATAGGTCGATTTGACAAGTTGTGAGGCGCAATCGGCACCAGCACCCAACCGGGGATGGACGGGTGAAGCATGGGACCGCCAGCTGACAAAGCATAGGCAGTTGAGCCGGTGGGAGACGCCACGATTAAACCGTCGGCCCGCTGATTGGCAACAAAGTGCCCGTCCACTTCCACACGCAACTCCAGCATTCCGGAGGCAGCCCCTCGATTGACCACCACATCGTTCATGGCCAACGCATCAAAGATGCAACTGCCGCTGCGCAAGACCTGACCGCGAATCAAAGGGCGATGGTCTTCTTCAAACTCGCCATGCAACATCGGACGTAGCGTGGCTTCGTAAGCTTCAAGAGGAATATCGGTGACAAAGCCTAGGCGCCCCTGGTTGATGCCAATCAGCGGCGTGCCAAACTGGGCGAGCTTGCGCCCAATGCTCAGCATGGTTCCATCGCCCCCCACGACCAATGCCAGATCGCATTGGTCGCCGATTCGGTCAGGGTCTAGTCCAGGGTAGCCCACGATACCGCTGCTTTGCGCCGTCTCTTGCTCTAGCGAAACTTTGCAGCCCTGTTCGACCAAAAACGCGGCAATTTTCTCAAGTACTTGGCGAGATTCGGGTGATACCGTGCCAGCGGCTGCATGGTGGTACTTACCGATTAATGCTACGTGGCGGAACTGAAGAGTCATTCTCAAATTACATCATTAAAATAGGGAATGCTCGACGCCCGCGCCAAGTTGTTGCTCAAAGCACTCGTCGAGCGTTATATCGACGACGGGCAACCCGTAGGTTCCCGCACGTTGTCACGCGCCAGCGGGCTTGAGCTCTCGCCTGCCACCATTCGTAACGTTATGGCGGACTTGGAAGAGTTAGGGCTAATTGCCAGTCCGCACACCTCCGCCGGCCGCATTCCTACTGCCAAAGGTTACCGCCTGTTCGTGGACACCATGCTCACGGTGCAACGTGACAGGATCACACCCCATTCGCTCGCTGCCGAGCAGCCTCAGCGTGTCATTGCCAATGCGGCGCAAATGCTTTCAAGCCTCTCGCAGTTTGTAGGGGTGGTCATGGCCCCGCGCCGCCCTTCGGTCTTTCGGCACATAGAGTTTTTGCGCCTTTCCGAGCGGCGCGTGCTGGTCATCATCGTGTCTCCGGAAGGCGATGTACAAAACCGCGTGATCTTTGCCAAGATCGATTTCACACAAAGCCAGCTTATTGAGACCGCTAACTACCTAAACACCCATTACAGCGGTTTAGCTATGGAGCAGGTGCGGGAGCGCGTCAAAAACGAGGTATCCAAACTCCAAAGCGAGATTGCGCAGTTGATGCAAGCAGCGGTCAGCGTTGGCGGCGACGCGCCTGCGCAAGATGAGGTCGTCATCTCAGGCGAACGGAATTTGTTGGCCGTCAGTGACTTTTCCAAAGACATGGGCAACTTGCGCCGAGCGTTTGAGATGTTTGAGCAGAAGACGCAGTTGCTGCAGCTTCTCGATGTGTCGTCGCAGGCCGATGGTGTGCGCATTTTTATCGGCGGGGAAAGCCAAGTGGTGCCGTTCGAGGAGCTATCAGTGGTCAGTGCGCCGTACGAGGTCGACGGGCAGGTAGTGGGTACGCTAGGTGTCATTGGTCCTATGCGCATGCCCTACGACAAGATGATCCAGATCGTTGACATCACTTCCCGATTGGTTTCCAACGCACTCAGTCACCGGCCTTGAGGCGGCCTGCAAGCCCTACAATCCGAAGTTGTGTTGCATCGGCTGACCGCCGAAAGCGTACAGGGCCGTTAGCTCAGTTGGTTAGAGCAGAGGACTCATAATCCTTTGGTCGTTGGTTCAAGTCCAACACGGCCCACCATATAGAAGAAGTTTAAAAGCCCTTGCAGGAGAGGCTCCTGCAAGGGCTTTTTTTATCATGACGATGGTCCCTTCGACAGGAATCGAACCTGTATCTAGCGCTTAGGAGGCACTCGTTCTGTCCGTTGAACTACGAAGAGACGGTCTAATTTTAGTCGCTGCTTTCTCTTGGGATTTTCAGACTGATTACTCGTAACGGACCGTGTAGATCAAATCGAGACCAGTGGCCGCACCGGTCTGGCCGCGTAGCCGCAGGCGCTGCGACAAATCATAAAAAATATAGAGCGTACCTAAGGTGCCCGATAGGCTGCGCTCGTAGGTCACGTACAAATCCTTAGAGATGCGCTTGCCAAAGGTGAGGGCTGCACCGCTGGCGTCTTCTCCCGCTCCCGGTCCCTTAAAGCCGATTTCGTCCAAACCCAACTTACTGGCGACGTTGGTGCCAGAGCCGCCACCGCCTTTGCTGCCCAAAAGTGCCAGCGCGGCTTGTTGCAACACGGCCGCCTCGGCACCGCCGCCTGCAGCGCTACGGCCCAGCACGACCCACGATAGCTTTTCTGCATCCGGCAGCTCAGGTTCTGAATACAAGCGAACGCGAGGGTTTTGAGCAGAACCCGTGACCTGCACGCCTGCGCGAACCTCAATGTTGGGTCGAAGGGCAAAAATATCAAGCGACGGGTTGGCATAGGGACCGTTAAAGCGAATCAAGCCAGTTTCAACGTCCAATGCCTGACCCCACGCACGGTAGCGACCCGCGACGGTTCGAATTTCGCCCGTCACGCTGGGCGGTGCTCCAGCTAGCGTTGCACCGCGAATCGTCACGTCGCCCTCAAGCCGCGTGGTGATGCCCAAACCTTTTAACGCAAAATCTGGCCCAAGATTCAGCTTGACGACCACATCTGGCGGTAGTGTCGGCTGTGGCCGGGTAGCGGAAGCCGCCGTCTTTGCGGCTAGCTGTACCTGCTCCAGTGCGAGCTTGTCACTTGCGGCGGATCGGACCACCACATCGTCGCCCAACTTGGGCGCTCCCGCTTCGGGCAAGATGATGCTGGCGCGGTCGATAGTCAGGTCACCGCGTAACTTGAACTGGCGATTGCGCAGACTGGCGTCGAGTGTTCCCGAAAGGCTGGCCTGACGGTCAGCCCGCCCCAGCACTTGCAAAGCTTTTGCGCGTGCCTTGAAGTTCATCTGCAGGCTGGCTGCCGCGCTTTGATCGTCAGTGCCACTAGCGCCGCCCCATTGCACGCTGCCGCTGCCCTCCAGCGTGCCACCATTGGAAGGCGCGGGCGTGAGGTTGCCGCTGAAACCGGCAATGCGAGCGCTGTTGCCTTGCCCGCCTTTCAGGCTGAACTCAGTAATCTCCACGCGGTCGCCGTGAAGTTTTGCGCGCAAACGGCCGTCTTGCAGGTCGACGCCGTCGAGCAATGAGCGCACTGCCAATTGGTCGGCGCTCAGGGTGCCTTCCCAACGCGGATCGGTGCGGGTTCCTGAAAGGGCCGCATCGGCGTCCAACGTGCCATTGACGCGCCAGCCGGGCGGTGCCAGCACCGACCATACCCCCACTTGGGGTAGCTGTGCGCGCAGCTTGCCCGTCAGGGGGGCGTTTTCAGGCCATGCCCAACCACCGTCAACGCGGGAAAGGCGAGTCGCGGCCTGCGCGCGTATAACACCCGCCTGCGCGGTGTCCCAAACGAACTCGGCGCGCAGTGCGTCCCCCTGCGCCGTAACCGTGAGGTCGATCTCGCGCACGCCCGCGGCAACGGTGGATGCGCCGGATGGGTCCTGTGCCTGGGGTTGTGCCTGGATAGAGCCTGGGGCGCCAGAGCTTTTAATCGTCGTAGGGGCGGCCTCGCCGTCTAGTGCAATTCGCATGTCGCCACTGCTGCGCTGAAGGCGAATCGTAGCACTCAGGGTGTCCGACGCTGCTACACGCCACTGACCACCAAACACCAAGTTGGTGTCCAACCCGAACTTCTTGAGCGGCGAGTCCCCTTGCGCAGCGGCCAGATCGCTCCAGGCGAGGGGGATTCCGGTGAAACTGCCCTGGCTGTCAACTTGTATTGCGCCGTCGGCCGTGCGTTGAAAGCTTACCGGCTCCCACTGCACGGCCACGGTGCCTGGTAAGGGTGCGGTAATTGCCAAGTTGCTGGCGCTGGTTTTGACCGAGATCGCGCCCGCTGCGCCTTGCTGCAAATTTACCGCCAATGGGTCGCCAAGCTTCGCTGACCAAGCGCTTTTGTGTATCCCATCCTCAAGCCGCATCGAGAGTGCATTGATTTGCGTTTGCACGGCGAATGACGAGTCTTTGCGCGATTGCTGCATGGCGGCGTCCAACGTCGCATCCAGGGATAGGCTGCGTTTGCCTTCATTGACTTGGCCTCTGACCGACATATTTGCGCGTGCCGCATTTCCAATGACGGTCAGGCTAATGCCCTCAAGTTTGGTTTTGAGTGCGCCCACGCCGTCACCCTGCGGAATCTCCAGCTGCAAACGAGGAATTTCAAGCGTGGCGCGTACGCCCGGTTCCCCGGTACTCTTCTGCGAAAGTCTGGGTTTTTCGGATACCGCGTTCGGCACTGCGGCCAAGGTTGCCCAGCCGCCAGTCCAATCGGCTGCCAACCTCGCGGAGCCGCGCGCCGCCAGGCCTGTGGCCGTTTTTTCTAGGCCGGGCAGGGTTCTCATCCATGCCAAAGTCTCCTCAGCGGCGCGAACCTGCAAACTCAAACTTCCCTCGCCAGTTCGCTCCGTAAGTTGCGCATCGCCGCGTAAATCGGTACCTGGCACACTCGCCCATAGGTTGCCCGCAATCGACAGGTTAGGCCGGGTGGTGACGCGGATGTTGCTTGCCCGCAATTGCGCTTTCAATGCATCAATTTCCGCCTTGGGCAGAGACAGAACACCGTCTTTCCAACGGCCGCTTGCTGCTACGCGATCAATTCGCAGCGGCGCCGGGTGCGCGCGGTTGCCATTTGCGCGAGCGGTGCCGCTGGCAGCAAACTTCAAATCGAAAACCAAATTTTCTACCGTGCCTTGGGCCTCGAGTGTGCCGTCTAGCGGGGAGGCTGCAAAGCGGGTGTCTAACGCAGCCGGGTTGAGCCGAACCAGGCCAAGGCTGGCGTCCAGCACCCGCGACGCAGGCGTATAGCTACCCGCCAAGAGAAGGATGCCATCTCCAGTATCAACCGCAGCGTCGGGCAAGGTCCAGACGGTGCCGTCCCAGTGCGCGCTGGCTGTGACGCTGCTGATCGGTAGCAATTGTTGGTTGATCGGGCCCGGTACTGCATTTTTCAGATCGGCGTCCAGCTTCCAACCTTCCGTGGTGGGGCCTGCCACCAATGTGCCACCAAGGTTGGTGCCAGGTGCCTCGGCCACTAAAGCTGCAAGATTGACGTTTACCAATGTGGCTTGGGCCTGAAGTAATGGTTGCACCTCCCACGGCGCAACGCTTGCGGTGACGTCCGCACGCATCGGTGCCATCGGTGTCATCAGCGCCGTGGGCTTGCCGCGCTGCTTGTCAGGTGTCTTGTTATCGTCGGTGTTGGCCGGCGCGCCGGTGTTCGGAGAATCGCCGGCGCTCGCAGCAACGACCTGCTGCAGATGGGCAATGACGTTGATTCGGGCATCTTGGCCCGCCAGTTGCCCGCTCACCTTAGTTGACACGGAAACCTCAAGCGCGCGGCGCTCATGATTCTCTTGCGGCAAGTACGGCGCACGCAACTGCGCGGACAGCTCAGCCACCAAGGCCATTGGCGCACTGCCCCCGACGCGTACGGTGCCGCTCACGTGCCCTTGTTTCAGCTCAACACCCGTGAGATCGAGCTGGTGGGCGTCGTCTTCGTAGCGGTAGCGACCAGACAGACCGCGTATCGTTTGCGCCGGCGCGCCTTGCCACACCAATTCGGCGACTGAAAAAGGCAAGTCAATGTCGACGGGAAGGCTGATTTGCTCAAGTGGTTGCAGCGGCTCTCGCAGCTCGTCTGGCTGTGGGCGCGGGGTTAGCACCACGCTGCCAGCAGCTAGCTGCCCCAACTGCACCTGTTTGCGCAGTAGCGGCACTAGTCGCCAGTCAATATCCACGTTCCTTGCTTCTACCGTGAGGCTTGGGCTGTCCCATCGCAGGTAATCAATGTGACCGCCCCTGCGCAGCGATCCGCTAACGCCATCGCTTTGCAGTTGCTGACCTGCAGGCATGTAGGGCGCTGTCCGCTGGAGAGCAAATGCTAGAGACTGGTTCGTTCCCAGCCAGACCCAGCCTGCCGCCAGTGCGGCTGCCAACAGAAGCAAAAAAACACCGATTGCCCAAGCCAGCCGACGCAGCCAGGGGTGTCGCTTTTTGGGTATGCGTCGGGGGTTACCGGCACCCGCGGAGTAGGCTTCAGGGCCTGCAGGGGGGGTGTCGGGCGAAATGAGGGGGCGCTTGCCATCTGCCATCACTAGAAAGTAAACCCCAGCCGCAGGTGCAGGCGCAGGGCTTTGGCTTGAATTCCGTAGGCCAAATCCGCTTGTAACGGCCCCACCGGACTGCGCCAACGCACACCAGCGCCCACGCCTACGCGCGGATCAAGGTTGGATACCTTGTCTGCCACCGCACCGGCATCAATGAAGAGCGCGGATTCAAAGTCACTCACCTCGCCCTTGATCACGATGGGTCGCTGCCACTCCACACTGCCTGCGGCCAAATAACGCCCACCAAACAGTGTGTCGCTTTGGGTGCGCGCACCAATCGAACGCAGGCTGTAGCCGCGCACCGTGGTATCACCGCCCGTTAGAAAAAGTTGTGTCACGGGTATTTGCGCACCGGCGCGCGCCAGCACGGCACCGATGTCGGTGCGGTACTGCAGACGAGCTCGACGACGGCTCCCGTCGGGGGCTGTGACAAAGTCCAAGGGTTGGTAGTACAGCCAGCGTGCAAATGCGCGAACAAACGGGTCGCGCTCGGGCCGCAGTGTGGTGCCCAATCCCAATTCAGTGGCAACGCCCCAGCCGCGCGTGGGAGCAGACGGGTTGTTGAAGTAGCGTCCTGTCCAGCCAAAATTCAGGCTGATTGCAGAACTATCTGCCGGCGCGTCCGGCCCTTGACTGACAGCGCTGTCGTACTGCAATGCGTAGTTTCGGTCTATGTGGTCGGTACTTTGGCTGCGTCCCAAGCGAAGGCGAGAGCCGTTGACTTTGTAGCCACCGGTTTCTTCGCGACTGATTTCGCCGCCAGTGAACAAGCGCCAGCCGTTTTCATCAGGCAGGGCCGTCCATTCCGTGCCTAAGCTATGCGCTTTTTGGTCAAAGGCAAGTTTTGAGACCGCGCGCCAGCCAATGCCTGGCAGGCGGTTGTGGGTATGGTCAATGGACACACCGAAACCACTGTCAGTCGACACCCCGATACCGAACACGGCCTTCTGCAGCGGGGCTTCCTTGACCTGCGCAACCACCACGGCAGCGCTGGGATCGCTGAACTCGGTATCCAGCGTAAGAAACACCGAATCAAAATACCCGCTACTGGCCAAGCGCTGCTGCGTATCGAGCACCGTGGCTTCGTCGTAATCTGCTCCCACTGGCAAGCGTGCAATATTGCGCATGCCATCGCGGTCATAACGCTGCATGCCGTTCAAATCCAGCGCGCCAAAGCGAAACACCGGGCCCGAGTTGTAGGTCACTGACAGGTCTGCCTGGTGCGTGTCGGCATCGATCTCCGCGCGGCTTTTGTCAATACTAGCGGTGGGATAGCGATTTTCTTGCAGCGTTTGCAGGCCGCCATTTTTGGCACTGTCCCAAGCCTTTTGCGTGAACGGCGCTCCGACGGGCAGCGACCACCCAGTTTCGATGTTGCGCGCTTGGCGCGCCGGTTTGTCGCCGCGACCTTCCTGCTCAATACTGCCGGTGAAATCGACTGCGACTGTGTTGATGGTGGCCTGTTCGCCAGGCACTACGGTCACCACCACCGCATTGGGTGCCTTCTCGGCTTCGGGCGTATAGGTAAGTTCGATTTGAATATCAGGGCTGAAGTAACCCAGCGTTCCGAGCAGCTCACGGGCGTTGGCGTCTGCGCTTCCCAACAGCCGTGACAACTCCCGCTTCTGTAGACCCGGTAAATCCTGAAAACGACGCAGCTCCAGATTTTTTTCCAGGTACTCGCGAATGTCTTCGGGCGCACGCACGTCAAGGCTGAACGCCTGTCCGGTCGACAGTGACGGCTCCGCTTCAGTAGCGCCATCGTTCTGGTCTGTTTTGTTAAAAACACTGCAGCCCGAAAGCGCACCCAAAACAACGAGAAACAAGGGCAGCGCCATTCGCCTGACGCCCGCCACGCGAATGTGGTGCATCGCCTTATTTTGACAGCAGACGAATCGCGTCTTCTAGCCCCTTGAGCGACAGCGGGTACATGCGGCCGCTTATCAGCTGGTCAATCACGCCGATGCTTTGGCGGTATTGCCATACGCCTTGAGGCTCGGGATTGATCCAGGCGAAGTTCGGAAATGCATGCGTGAGGCGCTGCAGCCATTCGGCCCCAGCTTCTTTATTGTCATATTCCACGCTGCCACCGGGGTGCAGGATTTCGTAGGGGCTCATGGTGGCGTCGCCCACAAAGATCAGCTTGTAGTCTTTGTTGTATTTTCGGATCACATCCCACGTGGGAAATTTTTCTGCAAAGCGCCGGTGGTTGTTTTTCCACAAAAAGTCATAGACACAGTTGTGAAAATAATAAAACTCCAGGTGCTTGAATTCGCTTTTTACGGCCGAGAAGAGCTCTTCAACGCGCTGCACGTGCTCGTCCATCGAGCCTCCCACGTCCATCAGCAGGAGCACCTTCACATTGTTGTGACGCTCGGGCACCATCTTGATGTCCAGGTAGCCGGCGTTAGCCGCTGTGCTACGGATGGTCCCGGGCAAATCGAGCTCCAGCGCATGCCCCTCACGCGCAAACTTGCGCAGCCGGCGCAGCGCGACCTTGATGCCTCGGGTACCTAGCTCTTGCTGATCGTCGTAGGCGCGGTAGGCGCGCTGCTCCCAAACCTTCACCGCACTTCTGTGCCTGCCGGGGCCACCGATGCGGATGCCCTGGGGATTGTAGCCACCGTGGCCAAAGGGGCTTGTGCCGCCGGTGCCGATCCACTTGCTGCCGCCCTGGTGGCGTTCCTTTTGTTCTTCGAGGCGTTTTTTGAGCGTCTCCATCAGTTCATCCCAGCCCATCTTTTCAATGGCGGCTTTCTGTTCGGCGGGAAGCTCGTTCTTCAGAACCTTGCGCAGCCAGTCGGCCGGAATTTCCTGGGTGAAGTCGGCCAGCATTTCCACGCCCTTGAAGTAAGCGGCAAAGGCGCGGTCAAACTTGTCGTAATGCCTCTCGTCCTTGACGAGGATGAGGCGAGAGAGGAAGTAGAAATCGTCCAGGCTCCAGGCACCCTCTGACTTCGGCCCGACCACCCCGGCTTGCAACGCTTCGAGCAGCGCCAGATGTTCCTTGACGGAGACAGGCAGCCTGGCTGCGCGCAGCGTGTAGAAAAAATCAAGGAGCATAAAAATTGAAGCTTTTTAGGCCTCTAGCGCAGGTGGTGATTGGGTATGCTGATCCAATTTATATAGCAACTGTGCGCGGGCTTCTGACCATTCCCCGGCACGCATGCTGTACATCACCGTGTCGCGAATGGTGCCGTCGCGCCTCAGGGCGTGGCCGCGAATGACACCGTCTTTCCTAGCGCCCAGCCGCTCTATGGCGCGCTGCGAAGCAAAGTTGAAGTTGTCGGTGCGCCAGCCCACCACGTGGCAGCCAATATCATCGAATGCGTGGCCCATCATCAGGAGCTTTGCCGTGGTGTTGACATGGCTGCGCTGCACGCTTTTGCGGTACCAGGTCCAGCCAATTTCCACGCGTTGCACCGCAGGCAGGATGTCGTGATAGCTCGTACTGCCGAGCACCTGATCGGTGGCGTTATCAATCACGGCGAATGCAAGGCGGCTGCCTTGGTCTTGCATCGCGAGCGCCATTTCGATATAGGCGCGGGTGTCTTGCGGCTCAGGAACGGAGGTGGTGCGCAGTTTCCACAGCTCGCCATCGTTGGCTGCAGCGCGCAAACCCACTTCATGGGATAGCGCCAAAGGCTCTAGGCGCAGTCCGTCGCTACGCATGACGATGGGTTCAACAAAACTCATGGCGTTTTCTCAGCGTAAGAACTTGAACAGATGGCTAGCGATTTCTCTGGTTCATGAAGATCAGCTTTTCAAACAGACTCACGTCTTGCTCGTTCTTGAGCAGTGCGCCGACCAGCGGGGGGATGGATACCTTGTCGTCCGCGCTTTGCAGCGCGGACAGCGGAATATCTTCGGCCACCAGCAGCTTGAGCCAGTCCAGGAGTTCGCTGGTGGATGGTTTTTTCTTCAGACCGGGCAGGCCGCGTACGTCGTAAAAGGTCTTCATCGCAGCGGTCAGCAGCTCGCTCTTGAGCGCGGGAAAGTGCACCGCCACGATGCGCCGCATGGTCTCGGCTTCGGGGAACTTGATGTAATGGAAAAAGCAGCGACGCAGGAAGGCGTCCGGTAGTTCTTTTTCGTTGTTCGACGTGATGAACACCAGCGGGCGGTGCTTGGCTTTGATGAGTTCACGCGTCTCATAGCAATAGAACTCCATACGATCGATCTCGCGCAATAGATCGTTGGGGAATTCGATATCGGCCTTGTCGATCTCGTCGATCAGCAAAGCTACCGGTTCGTCGGCGGTAAAGGCTTGCCACAGCACGCCCTGAATAATGTAGTTGCGAATGTCCTTGACCCGTTCGCCGTTCTCGACGCCGCCCAATTGACTGTCCCGCAAGCGGCTTACGGCGTCGTATTCGTAAAGGCCTTGCTGCGCTTTCGTCGTTGACTTGATATGCCATTGCAACAGAGGCAAGCCCAAGGCGCTGGCGACTTCTTCGGCCAACATGGTTTTGCCCGTGCCGGGTTCGCCCTTAACCAGCAGTGGGCGTTGCAGGATGCGTGCCGCGTTCACGGCGAGCATCAAGTCATCGGTGGCGACGTAGTTTTGTGAGCCTTGGAATTTCATGGGCGGGCAGGAGGCGGGGTCTGGGAGCGCGACCCAAATGCGCAGGTGAAAGGGTGTGCGGTGAAGACCCGCTGGCTATACTTGGTGGCTAAGCAGGGCCCTTGAGGGCAGACTTCTCAACCGATTGTGCGCGCAAAAATGAACAAGACTTTGACCACCTTATTTGCCTTGGCTGTCGCTTCTGGAGCGGTTTGCGCCCAGACGCAAGAGGTCAAGGGCGATGCCAAGGCTGCGGAAAACAAAATTGCCATGTGCGTGGGCTGCCACGGAATCGTGGGTTACCAAGCCAGTTTCCCCGAGGTTTACAAGGTTCCCAAAATTGCGGGCCAAAGTGAGGCCTATATTGCTGCCTCGTTGCACAGCTATGCCAAGGGGGAGCGCCGCCACCCAAGCATGCGCGCCATCGCTTACTCGCTAACAGAGCAGGACATTGCGGACATCTCCGCTTACTACGCGCAACTTGGAAAATCGGCCGATTCCGCCGCGCCAGAAAAAATCTGGCACGAGGCAAGCACCGACGTCGCAGCCTTGCTACAAAAAGGAGCCTGTGTATCTTGCCATGGCGACAATTTTGCCAAGCCTATAAGTCCGGCTTACCCCCATCTTGCGGGTCAGAATGCTGACTACTTGTTCGTGGCGCTTAAGTCGTACAAGATGGGCAAGGGTCAATATGTGGGCCGTGACAACGCAATCATGGGCGGCATTGCCAAGCAGTTCACCAACAAGGAACTCAAAGCGATGGCGAAGTACATTGGCTCGCTGGATGGAGATTTAAAGACGGTGCCGGAGTCGCCGCTTCGTTGAGCCGCCTTGGTCACCCGAAACCCCGCTGCGGCGGGTTTTTTTATGATCAAAAACAAAGACTGGTTGCTAGTCTTTGGCCCTTTCTGTCCTCTGACCCGATCGCGCCTGCGGTTATTTTTTTAGAGACTTCGTTCACGGCGGGCTGGGGCCGACTGCGATAGCCGCTTCCCGTTGCCCAGGCCGCTTTCCTAATCGAGTAACGCACTAGGCAGAGAAATAAGGCGGCCATGCGCAAGGTGCGGGATGATTTTCACTATCAACCGGTGCGGGAGCGCTAATCCTGTGTAGCTTTGCGCTGGACTCGCGCCACATAGGCTTCACCATCAGGTGGGTGACCTGACCGCTGGGCCTCCCACAGCATCTCGCCCAAGCAGTCCATCACCACGTGGTGCGCATCGTGCAGCGAGTCCAACCGCCGCGTCAGTAATTCGACCGCCTGTCGGATGCCGCGGGGCTGGTCGATGCTGCATTGCTCACTGACCGACAGATGCATCGACAGGTGCAGAAAAGGGTTCATCTGCGCCGGGCTGTCGCCGTATTCGCGCGCTACTGCCACCTCTACATCGGTCAGATCGCCGTGGTACTCAGGGTGCTCGGCAATCCAAAGGCTTGCCAAGGTTTCTATGGCCTCCATCGGCGTTAACAGCGCGGATTTTGCATGAACGCCACACAAGAAGCGGCGAACATCGGCCTGGGTCGGGTTAAACATGGGGGAATTGTCAGGCAGGCTTCAGTTGCGTGCTGCAAAGGCATGCGGATGACCTTGAGTCAGCAGCTGCCATGAGAGCTGTTGTGGCGAGTGCTTTTGCAGTGAGTGCGCGTAGCCGCCCTAACAAGGGCGAGTTGCCTTGATCTCGCGGTCCCGCATTCTTTTCGGTCGTAAAGGAGCCGCCGGGAGTCCGTCGCTTTGCCGTGTTGCTTTCATTGCCCATGCATTGCCCACTGCTCGCAGCATCTTGCTGTGTTGTCCGGTGTTTCAGCTAAATCTAGCTATAAACCGCTCCAAGTGGTTTTATTCATTAAGCGCTCGCAGGGGGACTGACTGCGTCACCACCTCGTCCACACCTTCACCATCTCGCTTTGGCAAGATCAATGGTTTTTAGCGATACGACATCTTTTTTTTGGACGGTGATTTTTATGGATCTGCACATTTGGCTGGCTTTTGCAGCCGCCATGTTGGTGATCGCGCTCTCCCCCGGATCTGGGGCCGTGTTGTCTATGAGTCATGGCCTCACCTACGGCGTATGCCGGGCCAGTGCGACGATTTTGGGCTTGCAAGCGGGCTTGCTGTTGCTACTAGTAGTAGCGGGTGCTGGTGTGGGTTCGCTGCTGATGGCGTCGGAGCTCGCGTTTAGCGCGGTGAAAATCGCGGGCGCTTGCTACCTGATCTATGTCGGCATCAGCCAGTGGCGGGCCGAGGTGCCAGCGGATGCGTCAGATTTAGTTGCGCCCACGTCCGAACCCCAAGCGGCGCGAACGCGCTGGCAGGGACGGTTTTTAACCGGCTTCCTCACCAATGCAACCAATCCCAAGGGTATTGTGTTTATGGTGGCAGTGTTGCCGCAGTTCATGACCGATACGCGGCCGCTGGGCTTGCAGCTGTTGGTAATGGCGGTGACCGCGGCGGCTATCGACAGCGTTGTCATGCACGGCTACGCCTTGGGTGCAAGCAGCTTGCGCAGGCTGCTTAAAAGTAGGCGGGCCCAGCGCAATCAGAACCGCGTGTTCGGGGCGGTGCTAATGGCCGTTGGCGCGGGCCTCTTCTTTGTTCGACGTGGCACGCAGCACACGAACTTTTAGCTATTAAAAATATAGCGATATAGTGAAGAAGGGTAAGCGCTAACGCAGTTTTTTTTCTAAATTATCAAAGGATGTTTGTTATGGCTGTCATCGTCGTTGCCAACCCCAAGGGCGGCGTGGGAAAAACAACGCTTGCCACCAATATTGCGGGCTACCTTGCCAGCTAAGGGCAACCCGTGTTGCTGGGGGATGCGGACCGGCAGCAGTCTTCGCGACTTTGGCTAGGCTTGAGGCCATCGCAAGCGCGGCCTGTAGCCACCTGGGATATTGGTGCCGATGTCATCGTCAGTCCGCCTCGCGGCGCGGCTCATGTCGTGCTGGACACGCCGGCAGGCCTCAGCGGATGGCGGCTGGGTGACGTGCTCAAAATGGCCGATCGCATCGTCGTACCGCTTCAGCCCAGCGTGTTTGATATTTTTGCCACGCGCGAGTTTTTGGATCAGCTCGCTGCCCACCGGGCCAGCTTCGGGAAGCCCGTGGGAATCGTAGGGATGCGGGTTGATGCGCGTACCCGCGCGGCAGAGCAGTTGCAGGTTTTTGTGGAAAGCCTGGGGCTAACGGTATTGGGCAATTTGCGCAGCACACAGAACTATCTGCATCTCGCCGCCCAAGGCCTCAGCCTGTTCGACTTCGCGCCCGAACGTGTACCGCGTGAACAGGCTCAGTGGCGCGGTATTTGTCAGTGGCTGGAAGCTGCCACATCGGCGCGGCCAAAGCTGTTCTGACGCCACGCCTCGAATACGGTGACTGCGACCGCGTTTGAAAGGTTCAGGCTGCGCTGCCCGTGCACCATAGGCAGACACAGGCGCTGGTCGGACGGGAACGTCTCCCGCAACTCGGGCGGCAGCCCACGCGTCTCGGCACCAAAGATTAACCAATCGCCCGGAAGGAAGCACCTGTCGTATACCGACTGTGTGGCGTGGGTCGTAAGCGCGAACATGCGCGTCGGCTTAGGCTGAATGGCCCGCACAAAGCTTGTCCAGCCACTGTGCGTCTGAACCTGGGCAAACTCGTGGTAATCGAGTCCAGCGCGGCGCAGCATGCGGTCCTCCATCTCAAACCCGAGTGGCTCTATCAGGTGAAGGTCGCAGCCCGTGTTGGGAGGTATCTCTGGCTCGACGAGGACGATATGAAACATGGCGCCATTTTGTAACAGCCGGGTGTGACCGGGCGGCCGCGTTGGTAAAAGAGCGTATCGGTTCGGAGCGCTGGTGAATCAGCCAATATCTGCACGTGCCAGCACCAGAGCCGAAACCTCCGCAGCGCCGGCAGCGCTTAGCACCTGCGCTGCAGCATGCAAGGTGGCACCGGTGGTCATCACATCGTCAATCAGCACCACGCGCTTTCCGATAAGTAGCGGTGCTTGCGAGGCATTCACTGCGAACGCTCCCTGTATGTTGCGCAATCGCTCAGCGCGGCCAAGCGCGTGCTGGTCGGGGCAGGAGCGCAAGCGCTGTAGCAGGCGGTGGTCGCTCTTGCCTGGGTGTAGCTCGCATGCAAGGACATGCGCTTGGTTAAAGCCCCGTTCACGCATTCGGGGGTTGGCAAGTGGCACCGGAATCAGCCAGTCAGCTTTCTCCAGCAAGGGCTCCGCCCAAGGGGTAGTGCGCATCAAATCAGCCAGTGTTGCGGCCCAGCCAGGATCGGCACGAA
This sequence comes from Burkholderiales bacterium, assembly GCA_038235025.1. Lineage (GTDB taxonomy): Bacteria > Pseudomonadota > Gammaproteobacteria > Burkholderiales > Burkholderiaceae_C > Simplicispira. Next base: position 18,551 of record JBBSUJ010000006.1, on the reverse strand, counting down.
ATTTAAATTCGGCCAGTACGCCCGCCCACGGATATCCGTAGTCTACTGCCGCCACACAGTGGGCTAGCAGTGGAGCCTGTCGCAGGCAACGCCCGCATTGGCGAGGCTGCGGGGGTGTGCCATTTAATAGCGGCAGAGCCAAAGAGGAGGGCATGGGCAGTGCACAGCTGCTACAGCGTTCGCGAGGCTGCGCAAACTGCGCGATACATGCGTCGCACAACCGCCGTGCCGGCCAGCTTGCACAGACGGCGCACTGGCTCGGAAGGCGTCGGGCCCAAGCGCGCGCCGCACCAAAAGACTTGCCAAGCAATTGAGACCACATGATGGTGTCCAATATAGGGGTGGTCCGGCAGCGTCTTGCTGCCAGCAACGGTTTTTTTGTTGTGGTCTTTATTTTTTGCCCGCGAACATCCGACTCTCATGGCATCCGACCGACCGCCCACCATTGATACCGCCGCCGCCGAGCGCTGGCACGCGCACGCGCCGGCTTGCTCGCCCTGGTTGCACGAGGAAGTAGCGCGCCGTATGGAGCAACGTTTGGCCTGGATTCGGGAGGCCCCTTTGGGCTGGTGCCACTGGGATCCGGTACGTGGCGGCCTGGAAACCCACGCTCTGCTGCGCTCTCGCTTTCCGAAGGTGCCCTGTACGGTGTATGAATCTGCCACGCATTTGGAGCCGAAAGCGCGAGAAGCGTTGAGGCCACCGTTGTGGGGAGCAGAGCGCTGGACGCGCGGTAGCGTTACCTTTGGCACACCGCCGGCGGGCTCCGTACAAATGCTATGGGCCAATATGGCTCTGCACATGGCCGCGGATCCCCGCGCGCTCATTGCCGCTTGGCACCGCGCTATCGCTGTGGACGGCTATTTGATGTTCTCTTGTTTCGGCCCGGACACGTTGCGCGAGCTGCGCGATCTCTACGCTCAACAGGGCTGGCCGCCGCCCAGCCACGCCTTTACCGACATGCACGATTGGGGTGACATGCTGATTGATGCCGGGTTCGCGGAGCCCGTGATGGATATGGAGCGCATCACATTGACCTTCGCCAGCCCCGCGCGCTTGCTCCAGGAATTGCGCGAACTGGGCGCGAACCTTCACATCGCGAGGTTTTCGTCGCTTCGGGGACGGGCCTGGCAACAAAGACTGCACGCAGTCTTAGAGGAATCCATGCGAGGCCCCCCATCTGAACGTGAACTGAGCCTAAGTTTTGAGATTGTTTATGGACATGCCTTTAAGCCTGCGCTGCGCGTTCCTGTGTCTTCACAGGCGCAGGTGTCCCTGGACACTATGCGCCAAATGTTGCGGGACAAGCCCAGGCGCCCTTCTTAACGGCGCTGCCACGGGGCGAGACACTGCCGCGGTGGTTTTGACGACATGCGCTGCGCAAAGGCTTCAACCGGCGTCGATTGGCCACGCTACAATTGAAATCTACGCCCGGTAGCACTTGCCGGGCTTTGCGCGTTGGTGCCGGCAAGGGAGGCTGTGGCCACGCACGGCAGGTCCAACCTGTCCCTCGGCTGCGGGTAGTGTTAATTGAGGCATAGAAGCAAGTGAAAATCATGAAGAGCATTTCCAATACGCTGACCCGCGCCCTTTTGCTGGCCGGAAGCTGTGCATCAGGTTCCGCCTATGCGGTGAACGATCTTCCCGGCGGCCCGGCAGTGCGCCAGCTCAATCTAACGCCGGCAGCCAGCCGTATTGCGGCAGAGCAAGGCAGCTTGCACTGGATGATGTTGATCATCTGCACGGTTATCTTCATCGGCGTCTTTTCGGTGATGTTCTACTCCATCTGGAAGCACCGCCGCTCCAAAGGTGCCAAGGCGGCGAACTTCCACGAGTCGGTCACGGTAGAAATTATCTGGACCATCGTTCCATTCCTAATCGTCATTGGCATGGCCCTACCGGCTACCAAAGTGTTGGTAGCGCAGAAAGATACAACCAACGCCGACTTGACTATTAAAACCACGGGTTATCAGTGGAAGTGGGGTTATGACTACATAAATGGTGAAGGCGCGGGCTTGTCGTTCATTTCCACCCTAGACACCGCACACCGGGCAATGTCCAATAGCGGCGACGTGTCGAATGCTCCAGACGATTATTTGCTCAAAGTCGATCATCCGATGGTGGTGCCCGTGGGTAAAAAAATTCGAATCATCACCACTGCCAACGACGTGATTCACTCTTTTTCGGTGCCCGCTTTCGGTATCAAGCAGGACGCCATCCCCGGCTTTGTGCGCGACACCTGGTTCCGCGCCGACTCAGTGGGCGATTTCTATGGCCAATGTAGCGAGCTGTGCGGCAAGGAGCATGCCTACATGCCCATTCATGTGAAAGTGGTGTCGGCGGAAGATTACAGCGCGTGGGTCGAATCTGAAACAAAGAAGGTTGCCGCTAAACAGGACGACCCCAACAAGGTTTGGGCGCTGGACGACATGGTCAAGCGCGGTGCCACGGTGTACGCTGCCAACTGCATCGCATGTCACCAGGCCAACGGCAAGGGAGCTGGCCCCATCAAGCCGCTGGATGGAGCCGCTTTGGTGCTCAATGCGGACCACAGTCTCCAAATTGATGTGCTCTTGAATGGCCAGAATAACGGAGCCATGCCGGCTTGGAAGCAGCTTAGCGATACTGACATTGCGGCTGTTATCACCTACACCAAAAACCACTGGTCGAACAAAACGGGGCAGCTGGTCCAGCCGTCTGAAGTCGCGGCGCAGCGCAGCAAGTAATACGTGTCGCAAAGAGCATTGAGGAATTCATCATGAGCACAGTTCTCGGCGGCCACGGCCACGACGACCACCATCACCACAGTCCTACCGGCTGGCGCCGCTGGCTGTTTGCCACCAATCACAAGGACATCGGTACCTTGTACATGCTGTTCTCGTTCGCCATGCTGATGGTGGGCGGTGTACTTGCATTGCTGATACGTGCCGAGCTGTTCGAGCCTGGCCTCCAGTTGGTGAACCCGGAGCTGTTCAATCAGTTCACCACCATGCATGGCCTGATCATGGTGTTCGGTGCCATCATGCCGGCGTTCGTGGGTTTTGCGAACTGGATGATTCCGCTGCAGATAGGCGCGTCGGACATGGCGTTTGCGCGTATGAACAACTTCAGTTTTTGGCTGATGATCCCCGCCGCTATTTTATTGGTGGCCTCGTTCTTCATGCCTGGTGGTGCGCCAGCGGCCGGCTGGACGCTTTATGCTCCGCTCACGCTCCAAATGGGTCCGTCGATGGATTCGAGTATTTTGGCGTTGCATCTGCTGGGTGCGAGCTCAATCATGGGCTCGATTAACATCATCGTGACTATCTTGAACATGCGCGCTCCAGGCATGACGCTCATGAAGATGCCCATGTTTTGTTGGACGTGGCTCATCACTGCATATTTGTTGATTGCCGTTATGCCCGTGTTGGCTGGCGCCATCACTATGACACTGACAGATCGCCACTTTGGCACCACCTTCTTCAACCCCGCTGCCGGTGGTGATCCGGTGATGTACCAGCACATTTTCTGGTTTTTCGGGCATCCTGAGGTGTATATCATGATCTTGCCGGCGTTCGGCATCGTCAGCCAGATCGTTCCCGCTTTCGCGCGCAAAAAATTGTTTGGTTACGCGTCTATGGTGTACGCCACGTCATCTATTGCAATACTGTCCTTCATCGTGTGGGCGCACCACATGTTCACTACCGGCATGCCGGTCACTGGTCAATTGTTCTTCATGTACGCGACCATGTTGATCTCGGTGCCAACCGCGGTAAAGATTTTTAACTGGATTGCAACCATGTGGCGCGGCTCGATGACCTTCGAAACTCCCATGCTGTTTGCTATCGGTTTTATCTTCGTATTTACCATTGGCGGATTCACTGGTTTGATTTTGGCGTTGGCGCCTATCGATATTCAGTTGCAAGATACTTATTACGTGGTTGCCCACTTCCATTACGTGTTGGTTGCTGGTTCCCTTTTTGCGTTGTTTGCCGGTGCGTATTACTGGATTCCCAAGTGGACCGGCGTCATGTACTCCGAGCGACGCGGGCAGATTCACTTCTGGTGGTCGCTAATATCGTTCAACATCACCTTTTTTCCCATGCATTTCCTGGGCTTGGCCGGAATGCCTCGCCGCTACGCGGACTATCCGATGCAGTTCGCCGACTTCAATATGCTGGTCAGCATTGGGGCGTTTGGCTTTGGCTTTGCTCAGGTGTACTTCTTTTTTGCTGTTGTGTTGCCCGCCATGCGCGGCCGTGGCGTTAAAGCTGAACAGCGGCCTTGGGATGGCGCTGAAGGTTTGGAGTGGGAGGTGCCATCTCCTGCGCCTTTCCATACTTTTGAAACGCCTCCTAAGCTGGACGAGACCGCTACCCGCGTGATCGCCTGAAAGACTTCACCGTGCCATCAACCCCCGAAACAAAGAAAAGCAATTTGCGCCTGGCGCTGATTCTGGCCTCCATCGTCGCCATGTTCTTTTTTGGGTTTGTGGGCAAGATGATCTTTTTGTCGAACTGAGATGTACCTATGAAGCCGGCCAATGACAACCTGCGCATGTTCGGCAAACTCGTGGTGGTCGCGTTCGCCATGTTCGGGTTTGGCTACGGGCTTATCCCTATCTATAAGAAGATTTGCGAGTTCACTGGAATCAATATTCTTGCCCTGTCCGAGCGCCGAGTCCCCGGCGGCGGTACCGCCGGCCGCGATGTCAAAGTGCCCGACAACTCCCAGATTGATCGCACACGCACGATTACGGTCGAATTTGACGCGAATGCACGCGGCCCTTGGAGCTTCAAGCCGGCTATACGCACGCTGCAGGTGCATCCGGGTGAACTCACCACCGTCCTCTACGAGTTCCAGAACACCCAAGACCGGCGAATGTCGGCTCAGGCGATCCCCAGCTATGCTCCGCGTCAAGCAGCAGCTTTTTTCAACAAGGTTGAGTGTTTTTGTTTCAACGAGTACAACTTGGAGCCTGGCGAAAAAAAGGACTGGCCGGTGGTTTTTGTAATTGATCCGAAGCTATCCAAAGACGTCAAGACCATTACCTTGTCATATACGTTCTTTGAGGTTGGTGCCGGCATTCCCGCAGCCCCCGCCACCACAGTGGGTGCGTTGCTTTCGCCGGCAGCAGGATCGTGAATGCCGGTGTTTCAGGCGACAAACCGAGCGGCCCGCTTCCACGTAAAGGCACGTTGCTGAGGACCGCGCGCGCAGTAGCGTGGGGCTTTCTGGGTTTGCGCAAAGGCAGCGAGTACAAGGAAGATCTTGCAAGCATCAATCCACTACATTTGATCGCGGTAGGTCTGGTGGCGATCTTGCTACTTGTGTTGGCGCTGATCGGAGTCGTGAATTGGGTAGTTTGAGCTGTGTAGAAGATGGTCAAATTCAAAGAAAACAGAGAGAGCAGGAGCTGAAATGAGTGCAACAACCCAAGGCGTCACGCCGTACTACTTCGTCCCCTCCGAATCGCGCCATCCGATTCTGGCGGCGACAGGACTGTTATTCGTCATGCTGGGTGCTAGCCAGTGGATGAACGGGCACCAGTGGGGGCAGTATTCGCTGATCTTCGGCATGGTGTTTTGGCTGGTTACTTTGTTTCAGTGGTTCCGCGAGTCCGCGCTGGAGAGTGAGCGGGGCCTGTACGGCTACAAGATAGACCTGTCGTACCGTTGGAGCATGAGCTGGTTCATCTTCTCGGAGGTTATGTTTTTCGGGGCTTTTTTTACGGCTCTTTGGTGGGCGCGCGCTCACTCCGTGCCCGCGCTGGGTAGCCTCGACAACGCTTTGCTGTGGCCCGATTTCAAAGCCGTTTGGCCGTCTACTGCCATTGGCGCGACTGCCTCCCCCGCAGGCACCATCGAGCCGTTCCAGACGGTTGGACCGTTCTGGCTGCCAACGATCAATACGGCGCTGTTGTTGTCTTCCGGCGTGACACTCACCATCGCCCATCACGCCCTGCGCGCAGGGCAGCGCGTACGCACTATCGGCTTTATGTGGCTAACAGTCGCGCTTGGTTTTGTATTTCTCTGTGTTCAAGGCTATGAGTACTACCACCTCTACACCGAATTGAACTTGACAATACAGTCCGGCGTCTACGGATCTACGTTCTACATGCTGACCGGTTTTCACGGATTCCACGTGTTTTTGGGAATGCTGATGCTACTGTTCATAACACTGCGTTTACAAAACGGGCATTTTACCGCCGAACGCCATTTTGGGTTTGAAGGCGCTGCGTGGTACTGGCATTTTGTGGACGTGGTTTGGCTGGGCTTATACGTTCTTGTCTACTGGTTGTAAGGCTGCACTGGCTGAAAAAAAAGGCGCCAGTGGGCGCCTTTTTTTATCGCAACGGAAGTCCTGTGGGGTTGATATAGCCTAGCTTCCAGGCGATGAGGATGCACAGGAACAGAGTGACGGACAGCCCCACCCGCAACGCAAGTGCCCAGGCCATGCGATTGCCTCGAGCGCGATCGTCCTTGCCGGTACGCATCATGAAAAAGAGTGCCGATCCAAGGCTCGCCAAGATGGCCATAAAGCCCGCTGCTACTAGGAGTGTCATGAAAGTCATTATCCAATGAATGAACAGGAGTCGTTCGGGTCGCGCCGAAGCGGTGCGTTCTGGCTCGTAACGCTTGCGGCATGCGCCGGCATGCTCTTGACCGCCTATCTTGGCGTGTGGCAGCTTTCCCGAGCATCCCAAAAAATTACTCTTGCTGCAGAGATGGCCGTACGCGGCAAAGAGCCGGTGCTTGCGGGTGCCGAGCTGAGTTCCGTGTTGAACCTGGCTGTTGATCGGGAACAGGCAAAGCCTTTCGTGTTTCGCGAAGCGCTGTTGCGCGGCCGCTGGGAGACTGACCGTACCGTTTTTTTGGACAACCGCCAAATGAACGGGCGGCAGGGATTTTTTGTGCTGACGCCATTGGTACTCAGCGGGCGAGAACACAACGTTGTTCTGGTGCAGCGAGGCTGGGTTCCGCGAAATTTTAAAAACCGCACTGCGTTGCCTGCGGTCGACACCAGCCCTGGTGAAGTGGTGATAACGGGGCACTTGGCGTCTGAGCCAGCCCAAACTTACTCCCTTGGCAGTGGCCGTACCGATTCAGGGTTTGAACGTATCCGGCAAAATCTCGACCTGAAGGATTTCCGAACAGAAACTGGTTTGCGGTTGGTCGTTATTACTCTGGTGCAGAACGGGTCCGCATCCGAGGGCCTGCTGCGCGACTGGCCCGCTGTGGCGACGGGGGTTGATCGCCACTACGGCTACGCTTTTCAATGGTTCGCATTTTGTGCGCTCATTTCAGGTTTATATGTCTGGTTCCAACTTGTCCGACCCTACCGCCTCCGCCACTAAGCCGCCGAGCAACCATCTGCTCGGCATGACGGTGCACAGCCTTCCTCCCGTGGGTTCTGCGGTGCTCAACGCGCAATCGGGCCGGCATGCGCGTTGGAAGCTATTTGCTTTGCTGCTGGTATGTGTGGCACCGGTGGTTGCGTCGTACTTCACGTATTACGTGATTCGACCTGAAGGGCGTCGCAATTTCGGTGCGCTGGTTCAACCCCAGCGGCCGATGCCAGCCATCTCCACGACAGACCTGCAAGGAAACGCTGGTCTGCTGGCTGACCTGCAGAAACAGTGGCTAGTGGTGAGCGTCGCGCCTGGAATATGCGACACCGCCTGTGAGAAACGCCTTTATTTGCAGCGTCAGATGCGCGAGAGCTTGGGCAAGAACAAAGAGCGGCTTGACTGGGTCTGGCTGGTGTCGGACCGAGAGCCCGTCCGTAAAGAGCTAAGCAATGGCATTTCCACTGCGCAAGTGCGCCGAGCCGATCCTGCAGCATTGGCGCAGTGGCTTCAGCCGGAAGCGGGCCACGAATTGCAGGAACACCTTTATGTGATTGACCCTATGGGCAACTGGATGATGCGTTTTCCCGCCAACCTGGATGCCGCCGGCGCCTCTAGCGCTAAGCGCGACCTCGAGCGTCTGGTACGCGCTTCGGCAGGCTGGGACACCGCTGGCCGTCCTACTGAACCATGAATTCTTCCGTCGCTCATCCTCTTTACGACCTGGCACCGCTGTTGCAGATGCTGCTCCTCGGAGGTGGCATTGCACTGCTGCCGCTGGCTTGGGTGTTCTGGCGAAACCGTGGCCAGCAGCGCTCGCGCCGCTGGCAGGCCCTGGCGGTGCTTACGTTATTTTTGACGTTCGACCTCGTGATGTTCGGTGCCTTCACACGCCTTACCGACTCTGGGCTTGGCTGCCCAGACTGGCCTGGCTGCTATGGAAGCGTGAGTCCTGTCGGTGCGCACGCAGACATTGCGGCGGCGCAGACCGAGATGCCGAGCGGTCCCGTAACGCACCGAAAAGCGTGGATAGAGATGGTGCACCGCTACTTGGCCACGGCAGTGGGCGCACTGATCACTGTCATGGCAGCCCACGCGTGGTGGTTGCGTTGGCGTAGGCCCGCAGGTGGATATCTCCAAAATTCCCAGCCTAGCACTGCGTTGGCCACGTTTACGTTCATCTGGGTCTGCTTGCAGGGTCTGTTCGGAGCGCTAACGGTCACGATGAAGCTGTTTCCTGCGATCGTCACGCTGCATTTGGTCGGCGGGCTTGTCCTGCTGGCGCTCCTATGCGTTCAAGTGGTGCGACAGGGCGCTATGCCTGGCGACGCTTCCGGCGTGCCGGCATCACGGGGGTTGCGTCTAATGGCTTGGTTAGGCCTTGCCATGCTCGGTGTTCAGGTGCTGTTGGGCGGTTGGGTAAGCACCAACTACGCGGTACTGGTGTGTGACGGCTTCCCTACCTGCCAAGGTCGTTGGTGGCCAGATATGAACTTCGCTCAAGCCTTTGAGATATGGCGTCCACTGGGATTTCTGGCTGACGGGCGTGCGCTGGATTTTTCTGCGCTGACCGCTATTCACTACACCCATCGCTTGTTCGCATACTTGGTGTTTGCCTATTTGGGTTGGCTGGCTGTGCGTTTGTTGAAAACTCGCACTGTCAAGGCGGGGCTACAGGCCCGCTGGTTGCTCAGCTTGCTGGCCCTTCAGTTCGCGACGGGGCTGAGCAACGTAGTGCTTGGCTGGCCCCTGCTTGCGGCGGTATTGCACACAGGCGGCGCGGCGGCAATGGTTGTGGTGCTGACCTGGATACTGGAAACCATGCGCCAAGCGGCGGTGCAGCCGGCGCGTTTGCCGGTGACCAATCCGCCAATGCGGCAGGCGCGCGCATGAGTGCCGCGAATCCGGCCACTGCACCCAAGTCGTCGTTGCTGGCGCAGTACTACGCGTTAGCCAAACCACGCGTCATTCAACTCATTGTCTTCTGTGCCTTGATTGGGATGGTGCTGGCGGTGCCAGGCCTGCCAAATAGGGCGGAACTCGCCACCATCTTTTGGGCTTGTTTGGGCATTTGGCTGGTAGCAGGTGCTGCGGCTGCGTTTAACTGCCTAGTGGAAAAAGGCATCGATTCGCGCATGAAGCGCACCGCGTGGCGGCCCACCGCCACGGGCGAGCTATCAGACATGCAAGCGCTGCTGTTCTCATGCGTGCTCTGCGCGGCGGGGTCGGCCGTGCTGTACACCCAAATCAACCCACTCACGATGTGGCTGACCTTTGCCACCTTTGTAGGGTATGCGGTGATCTACACCTTGATACTCAAGCCGCTTACTCCGCAGAACATCGTAATTGGGGGCGCGTCCGGTGCCATGCCGCCGGTACTCGGGTGGGCTGCCATGCGCGGCGAGGTGGGCCCGGAAGCGCTGATACTCTTTCTGATCATCTTTTTGTGGACGCCGCCTCATTTCTGGGCGCTAGCGCTGTACCGGGTGGAGGACTACCGCAAAGCTGGCCTGCCCATGCTCCCGGTAACGCATGGCAATGCATTTACGCGCCTGCAGGTGTTTCTTTACACGCTGGTGCTGTTCGCCGGTTGCCTTATGCCCTTTGTTTATGGCATGAGCTCTTACCTGTATCTGGCCGTCGCGATTGTGCTTAGCTTGGGGTTCTGCGCCTACGCCTTTGCGCTATGGCGCAATTACTCGGACGCGCTGGCCCGCCGCACCTTTCGGTTTTCCCTGATTCACCTCAGCGTGCTCTTTGCTGCATTGCTGGTGGACCATTACCTTTTGTGAGACACCATGATTCGACGCACCGCTCTTTTTTCTATCGTGCGCGGAGCCGGTGTGATCGGCGTAGCCGCGCTTTTGGCTGCTTGCGGCAAGAAGGAGGCGGTTGCGTTTCGCGGGGTAGATGTCACCGGGGCCAACTACGCCAAAGATCTGCAGCTGCCTGACCAGAACGGCACGCCGCGCAGCATGAAAGATTTTGCGGGCAAGGTTGTGGTGGTGTTTTTCGGCTTCACGCAGTGCCCGGACTTTTGTCCCAGCACGTTGGCGGAGCTGGCGCAGGTCAAAGCATCGCTGGGCGCAGACGGCGAGCGCATGCAGGTCGTGCTTGTCACCGTAGACCCTGAGCGTGATACTCCTGAATTGCTCAAAACCTACATCGCCAACTTTGACCCCAGCTTTGTGGCGCTAAGAGGTACTCCTGAACAAACGGCAGCCGTTGCCAACGACTTCAAGGTTTACTTCAAAAAAGTGGAGGGTAAAGACCCGGCTAGCTACACCATGGACCATTCCGCTGGTAGCTATATCTTTGATCCGCAGGGACGGCTGCGCGTGTACAGCCGTTACGGAGCCGGCCCTGAAGCGGTGGCGGCAGACGTGCGGACGCTGCTTAACGAAAACCTTTAAACGCGCGAGGCTCCCCCGCTTGCCACTGTGCTCACCTGCAGCCAAAGAAAACGCGCTGACTTTTTCGGTCAGCGCGTTTTTCAGTTTGTACAGAGCAGAACTTTTTAAAGCCCAGGCAGCAGCTTAAGCGTACTCGGCAAGCGCCTTTTTCATTTTCTTCATGGCGGCCACCTCGATCTGGCGGATACGCTCGGCGCTTACGCCATATTCGGCAGCCAAATCGTGCAGCGTAAGGCCACCTGAGCCGTCGTCATTTACCTGCAGCCAGCGGGTCTCTACGATTCGGCGGCTGCGTTCGTCCAGGCCATTGAGCGCCGTCGCAATACCGTCCGTAGCCAGCGCATCCCGTTGGCGCGACTCGATCATCGCCGTGGGCTCGTGCGCAGCGTCTGCCAAATAGGCAATAGGCCCAAACGCTTGCTCGCCATCGTCCGACGGGGCAGGGTCCAACAACACATCACCGCCCGACATGCGGGTTTCCATCTCTGTCACTTCTTCGCGCTTGACCTTGAGCTTTTCAGCCACCACGTCAATTTCGTGCTCGGATAGGCGGCTGCGGTGGGTATCGGCATCCCGTGCGTCAGCCTTAAAGCCCTGCTTCATGGAGCGCAAGTTGAAGAACAATTTGCGCTGCGCTTTCGTCGTCGCCACCTTCACCATGCGCCAGTTCTTGAGGATGTATTCGTGAATCTCGGCCTTGATCCAGTGCATGGCGTAGCTCACCAGGCGCACGCCTTGGTCAGGGTCAAAGCGCTTCACCGCCTTCATCAAACCGACGTTACCCTCTTGAATCAAGTCGCCGTGGGGCAACCCGTAACCTAGGTACTGGCGCGCAATGGATACCACCAAGCGCAGGTGGGACATCACCAGTCGGCCAGCAGCATCCAAGTCGTTGTCAGCCCGTAAGCTGCGCGCCGCCGACTGTTCTTCTTCCAGCGTAAGCAGGGGCAGGCGGTTGACCGCGGAGATATAGGCCTCCAAATTGCCCAATGGCGGCACCAGAGCCCAAGGGTTGGGTGCCGTTAGCGCTGCCATAGCGGATCCAGATTGAAGTGTCATTCCAGAATTCCTTTTGTCTATTTCTAAATGTTAGCACTCTCTTGGATAGACTGCTAAAGCAGGAGTTCCCGGGAGCCTGTCAGACAGAACGCCCTCGTATTTCGAGTGTTCCAGTGCGCAACGCACAGGTCATGGCGGACGGCGGCAGGCCGCTGACGTTTTGCAATGGCTTATGGACGACTCCCGAGAGAGCCGGCCTATTGAAGAGAAGTTCTAAAAACCTCCAAAACCTGACTTAAGCAACGTAACCCATTGATTTGTATAGCTCTAACGCTCGAAATTTAGGGTTTTTAAAGGCTCCCTGAATAAGAAGACTAGTACCCAACTGAACCGCAATGCCTCGGTTGGCTTCATTCGCATAGGGCTGGCTAACTGCTGGAAAGCTATCATATTAATAGCTAAAAGTCTAAGCGTGAATTGCGCTAGAGCCAGATTTTCCTCGCGGTTCTTCTTAATCACCGCTTGCAATCTGTCGCCGGCCTCCCCTGCCCACAAACTCAGCCGCCTCACTCGGGCCAGCCCCGACCCAGCCCTGCAGAACCTGGGAATGCCACAAGAGCGCTCTGGCTGCGACCCCGTAGGCAACCGCACCAGCAGCGCCCACCAGGGGGGGGCAGCTGGAGCTACAACGCAGACAACCAGCTCCTGCAGTACCGAAGCGGGAGCCCTCAGCGGATCAGGACAGGCAGCTCCGTCGATACTGGCGACCACCGGGGACGGGGCGACGAGTTGGAAGGCCGTCTCAGAGTGTTTGAAGCCACAGTGCCGGTGACCATCGCGATCGAGATGAACCTGCAGGTCCCGGGCCCTATTGGGATCAGCGTGTTGCCCATTCGGGGGCTGTGGGCTCACTGAGCTGACGCAGTGGTCCCCGTTCGCGGCACCGTTGCATCCGTCAGATGCGACCATGCTCAAAAGTCCATGGCAATTCGAACTTTCAAGAATTTTTAGGCTCTAAAGCATTCGCACGTTAGGTTTGTAGCTACTGATAGAGTAGCATCAATTGCCTATCCGTACCGCTTCGTACCTCTGCACGCCGCCAGTGCCGCCAGTGCCGCCGACCGCGGAAGGCGCGCTTGTGCCGCCTGTTGGCGGTGCGCCCTCGCTGCTTAGCTCAGCCCAGTAGCGCCTGCGCAAATTCCCGGGCGCTAAAGGTTTCCAGGTCTTCCAGCTTTTCGCCAACACCGATGAAGTAGACCGGAATAGGGCGCTCTTGGGCGATAGCGGCCAGTACACCGCCCTTTGCGGTGCCGTCAAGTTTGGTGACGATCAGGCCGGTGAGTTGCAGCGCATCGTCAAAGGCGCGCACTTGGGCCAAGGAGTTTTGGCCGGTGTTGCCGTCGATGACCAACAGCACCTCATGGGGCGGTTCGCCCATGTTGGGACCGCCGGGAGCTTTGCCGGCCTTAACGATGGTGCGTTTGATTTTGCGCAGCTCTTCCATCAGGTGCAACTGCGTGGGCAGCCGTCCGGCGGTGTCGACCAACACCACGTCTTTGCGGCGGGCGCGGCCGGCCGTGACTGCATCGAAGCTCACGGCGGCCGGGTCGCCGCCTTCCTGGCTAATGATTTCAACGGTGTTGCGGTCTGCCCACACGCCCAGCTGTTCGCGCGCTGCGGCGCGGAAGGTGTCGGCCGCCGCCAGCAGCACGCTGGCCCCGCCTTGTGCCAGGTGCCGCGTGAGCTTGCCAATGGACGTGGTTTTGCCGGCACCGTTGACGCCCGTGACCATGATGACGGTGGGCGTGAATTCGCCGACAACCAGGCGCTTTTCCAGGGGCTTTAACAGGTCGGTGAGCGCATCGGCAAGCAGGCCTTTGACGGCGGCTGGATCGGTGGTGCGGTTGTCCTTCACGCGGCGCTTGAGGTCATTCAGCAGGTGCTGCGTGGCCTTGACACCGGTGTCGGCGAGGAGCAGGGCGTCTTCCAGTTCTTCGTACAGCGCCTCGTCAATGCGGGTGCCGGTGAAAACGGTGGTGATGCTGCTGCCGGTCTTGCGCAGGCCGCCGCGCAGGCGGTCCATCCAGCCGGTGCGGGAGGGCGGGGTGGAAGCCAGCTCGCTGGCGCTGTCCGTCGTTGCGACAACAGGCAGCGGTGTAAGCAGCGGCAGCGGTGGAGGAGGGGCTTGTGTAGGCGCAGGCGATGCTGGCACGGCAGCTGGTGCCGCTTTGGCCGCTGGGGGCACACCCAGTCCCGATACCGGTGCCGGAAAAGGCAAAGGCAAAGGCAAAGGCAAAGGCAAAGGCAGAGGCAGAGGCAGAGGGGCCTTGGCAGGCTGCGTCGTTGGTTGGGTGGTTACGGCAGCCTTTGGCGTTGCGGTCAGTGCCTCGGGCGAATGCCTGGGTACGGGTGTTGAGAGCGGCGCTGCTGGTGCAGTTGCAGTTGCAGGTATTGGTGTCGGTGTCGGTGCTGGTGCTGGTGCTGGTGCTGGTGCTGGTGCTGGTGCTGGTGCTGGTGCTGGTGCTGGTGCTGGTACTGGTACTGGTACTTGCGGCGTTGGCGCTGCAGCAGGCGTCGGGTTGGCAACGACGGGCGCAGGCGCATGCCTTGCGAACGGGTTGCGCAACCAGCTGCGACCACCGCCCTCAGGCGGCGAAGGTTCCGGCGCAGTTTTCGGCGCAGGTGCGATTGGCGGTGTGGCGGCAGGTGTGGTGACAGCTGCGAGCACGGAAGGGTTTGAGGCCGCTGCGCTCGCTGCTGGCGGAGATGCGGCTGCCGGCCCGGTACTGCCAGCATCTTCGTTGCCCAACTGCGGCACTACAGGCGCTGGCTGCGCTGTTGCAGTGGGTGCCGTCGCAAATGGCGCTGTCGGCATCGCCGGCTCTGCCGCTGGCAGCACAGGTGCTGACGCTGGTGCGTCGACAGGGGTGTCCGGGCTAACCGGCTTTTTCTTGAAAAAACTGAACATTGGCCGCTTCTTAGAATCAGTCGATTCTATGAAACGCACCTTCACCATACTTTCCCTGGCGTTTTGCGCCGCAGGCCTCTCGCAGGCGCAAACCCCAACGCAGGGCGCGGCGAGCGCTGCGGCTGTGCAAAAGGCGTCCGGCGTCCGGGATATTCCGCCTATTCCGAACGTGCCGCAAGGCGTGCTGCCCACGCAGTTCAAGCTGGCCAACGGCATGCAGCTGATCGTGCAACCCGACCACCGTGCACCCACGGCGGTGCACATGGTTTGGCTCAAGGTGGGCTCTATGGACGAGGTTAACGGCTTTACCGGCGTTGCCCATGTGTTGGAACACATGATGTTCAAGGGCAGCAAAAAACTTGCGCCAGGCGAATTTTCCAGGCGCGTGGCTGCGCTGGGCGGGCAAGAAAATGCCTTTACCAGCCGCGACTACACCGGCTATTACCAGCAAATTCCGGCGGCCAAGCTGGCCGAGGTAATGGCGTTGGAATCGGACCGTTTTGCCCACAACCGGTGGCCCGACGATGAATTCAAACGCGAACTTGAGGTGGTGAAGGAGGAGCGCCGCATGCGCACCGACGACCAGCCGCGCGCCCTGTTGGGCGAGCAGCTCAACGCCACCTCGCTCATCGCGTCGCCGGCGCGCCGCCCGATCATCGGCTGGATGAGCGACCTCGACGCCATGACGCCTGACGACGCCCGCGCCTTTTATCGAAAGTGGTACGTGCCGGGCAACGCGGTCATCGTCGTCGCCGGCGATGTAGAGCCGCAAAAGGTGTTGGCACTGGCGCAAAAAACCTACGGTGCGATTCCCGCCCGCGCCGTGCCCATGCGCAAGCCCGATCCCGAGCCGGCGCAGATCGGTATGCGCCGTATCGAAGTGAAAGCGCCCGCTGAGCAGGCTTATGTGGCACTGGCGTTTCGCGCGCCAGCGCTGCGGTCGCTGACGGATCCCAAGCCTGAGGAGAAGGATGCGCTGGCTTTGCTGGTGCTGTCGGCCGTGCTGTCGGGCTACGACGGGGCGCGGCTGGACCGCGGCCTGACCCAGGGGCCCGACCGGGTGGCCGATAGCGCCAGCAGCGGCGCATCCGTTTTTGGCCGCGGGCCTGCCCAGTTTTTGCTGACGGGCGTTCCGGCCAAGGGGAAAACCGCCGCTCAGGTCGAAGAAGCGCTGCGCGCCCAGGTGGCGCGTGTGGCGCAGGAGGGGGTGAACGAGGCCGAGCTCGCGCGCGTCAAAACGCAGTGGATTGCCGGCCGCGTGTACGCGCGTGATTCCCTGCAAAGCCAAGCCAGCGAGCTGGGGAGCAACTGGGTGGCCGAATTTCCGCTGGACGCTGAGGACAAGCTGATGGCCTTGCTGGCGCAGGTGACCCCGGCCGATGTGCAGCGCGTTGCGGGCCAGTACTTTGCGGACGATCAGCTCACCGTGGCCACGCTGCTGCCGCAGCCGCTGGGCAAAGGCGCGCGCAAGCAAGCCGAGGACACTGCCGGCGGTTCCGTTCGTTGAGCGGCACCTTGCCGCGCGTTGCCACTTTTAGTTGACCGTCCTTTGACTGTCTTTTGACCGCTTCTGAAAAATTATCTATGAACGCTATTAAAAAAATAGCTGCTCGCGCTTTCCTGGTAAGCGCTGGAGTGGTTTTTTATGCCAAATCTTCCTGGGCAATATTGCCCATTGAGCACTGGACGCAACCCAATGGCGCGCAGGTCTGGCTGGTGCAAAGCCCCACCCTTCCCATGGTGGACGTGCAAATCGACTTTGATGCCGGTAGCCGGCGCGATCCTGCCGACAAAGCCGGCCTTGCCAGCGCCGCCGCCAACTTGCTGACCAAGGGCGTTCGCCAAGTGGGCGAAGCGCCCGCCATCGATGAAAATGCGCTGGGCGAAGCCTGGGCCGATCTGGGTGCCTTATTCAATGCCGGGGCCGATCGCGATGCACTGAGCATTTCCTTGCGCTCGCTGACCGATCCGGCGCTGCTGGAGCGTGCCGCAACCCTTATGTCGCGCCAGATCGGCCAGCCCGCCTGGCCCGCCGAGGTGTGGCAGCGCGAGCGCGCGCGTTGGAGCGCCAGCATTCTGGAGTCAGACACCCGCCCCGGCACGGTGTCCGGCAAGGCTTTTGCCAAAGCCGTGTACGGAGACCACCCCTATGGGCAGCGCGCTACGCCCGAAACGCTTGAGCGCATCGACATTGCGGACATGCGCGCGTACGCCGAGCGCAACCTGCTTGCCTGCCGGGCGAAGGTTTCCATCGTGGGGGCCGTGTCGCGCGCGCAGGCGCAAAGCTTGGTAGAGACCCTGCTGACCCATGTGCCCGCGGGCGAAAACTGCGCGCCCCTGCCGAGCGTGCCAGCGGTTGAGCCGCTTCAGAAGGCCGAGGAAGTCGCCTTGCCGTTTGCCTCTGCTCAAGCTTATGTGTTGATCGGCCAGCCGGGCTTTGAGCGCAGCGACCCCGATTTTCTGGCGCTGCTGGTGGGCAACCACATTTTGGGCGGCGGTGGGTTCACGTCCTTGTTGACCCATGAAGTGCGCGAGAAGCGCGGCTTGAGCTACAGCGTCTCCAGCGGCTTTTCGCCCGGTTTGAACGCCGGTGCGTTTGTGATCGGCTTTCAAACCCGGCCAGACCAAGCCGCCGAGGCGTTGAAGGTCTCGCGCGATGTACTGACCCAATTTATTGCCAAAGGGCCCACCAAAGTGCAGCTGCAAGCCGCCAAGGACAACCTGATCGGTAGCTTTCCGCTGCGCATTGACAGCAACAGCAAGCTGCTGGGCAACTTGGTCAACATTGCGACCAACGGCTTGCCGCTGGACTACTTGGAGGGCTGGACCGTCCGGGTCGCGGCGCTCACGGCAGAAGACGTGCGTACCGCCATGGCCAAAACGCTGCAACCCGACCGCATGGCCACGGTGGTGCTGGGTGCCAAGCCATGAAGCAGGGCGCACGGGCAAGCCAAATCGCACCCTCGCCAGCGCGGGGCACCCAAGCGGCACCTGCCGGTAGTGGCGAGGTACGCATCATTGGCGGGCAGTGGAAACGCACGCGTCTGCCTGTGGCCCGCATGGAAGGGCTGCGCCCCACCCCGGACCGCGTGCGCGAAACCTTGTTCAACTGGCTAGGCCAGGATTTGAGCGGCTGGCGCTGCCTCGACGCGTTTGCGGGCACCGGCGCACTGGGCTTTGAGGCCGCGTCGCGCGGAGCAGCTGCCGTGCAATTGGTGGAGCAGGAGCCGGCTTTGGTCGCGCAGCTGCACGCCTTGCAGCAGCGGCTGCAGGCGGCAACTGTTCGGGTGCAACGTGGCGACGGGGTCAAAGCCCTGCAGCAAAGTGCAGCAGCTAGCCTGGATTTGGTGCTGCTGGATCCGCCTTTCGGCAGCACCTTGTTTGAGCCTGCGCTGCGCGCTGCAGCTGCGGCCTTGACGCCGCGCGGCTTTGTTTACCTGGAGGCCCCCGCACTGTGGGAGCATGACGCGCTGGCGGCGCATGGGCTCGCGTTGCACCGGCATTTGCGGGCAGGTGCCGTGCATGCCCATTTGCTGCAAAAAATATAGCTATCTAACTTTTTGGGATAAGGGCGGTTTCAACCCCAAGTGCAACATTAATTCAATGCACCAAGTCAGGCTGAACAGTCAGTCTGGCCAGATGCTCTGAATAAACCTCAATCGGTTTGCGCCACCCCAGAGTCATCCTCGGACGCCCATTGAGCTGATCGGCCACCGCATCTAGCTGTCAAGTTCCGCCTGTTTATACACCCGCTTGACGAACAAGTCGGGAGCTTTCTTGCTCCACGCTTGAAGGGTCTCGATAGGCGAGAGATGATTTAAGGCGCGCTGCGGGATGTGGTGGT
>JBBSUJ010000005.1:0-78246 GCA_038235025.1 Burkholderiales bacterium | reverse complement strand
GTAAGAAAAGCACCGCAGCGAACCGCCCGAGTCGCGCCATCACAGAACGCTGGGCGTCATGCAGGACATCCCTAGAACCCCACGCGCCGTGTCGGAGAGCCCCCACACACAGCCGCGCACGCAACCGACCCGTTTTTGCCTCGTCCGTTCTTACAGTGAATCTTTGCTTTATTACAAGAACGGAGTTCCCATGCAACACGACACCCCCGCCCACCAAACCTTATGGGAACTGATCAAGGACATCAAGTTCGGCATGTTCACCCACCGCAGCGCGGGTGGCCTGCTGCACGCGCACCCGCTCACCACGCAAAACAAGGCGGTGGATGAGGGCGCCACGCTGTATTTCTTTGTACCGCTGGATGGCGAAGTGGCGCGTGCGATTCAAAACGACCCGTCGGTGTGCGTTTCCTACGCTCACCCCGGCGACGACAGCTATGTATCGGTATCTGGCGAAGCACGCGTCGACACCAACCAGGCGAAGAAGGAAGAGCTCTTCACCCCCATGGCCAAAGCGTGGTTCCCCAACGGCCCCACCGACCCGAACTTGGCATTGCTGGCGGTGCGCATTCACCACGCCGAATACTGGGACGTGGACGACAGCAAGATGGTCCAGCTGTTCAAGATGGCGAAGGCCGCAATGACGGGCGAAACCCCGAAAAACTTCGGCGACCATAAGGAATTAAAGCTGTAACGCACTGCGGGAAAAATTCCTTATAAACTCCACCTACCATCCACTTGGATGTTATTGGGAGTTAAATGAACGATATCACCCTACTTGCCCCCTCCAAATCTCGGGTGGTGGAGACTGAAAAAGTCACCGTCAACCTGGGCTTTGTCGATTTGGGCCACATCGATTTACTGGTTGCCGAAGGTTTCTACGGCAACCGCACCGATTTCATCCGCACTGCCATTCGCAACCAACTCGTTGCGCAACAAGAAGCCGTGCGCCAAGTCACGGCGCGCAAGTCGCTGGTGGTGGGTTTGCAGCGCTTTGGGCGTGCCGACCTGGAGGCTACGCAGCGCGCCGGCGAAACGCTGGACGTGCGTGTGCTGGGGCTTGCCACGGTCGACGACGACGTGTCCCCCGAATTGGCCAGCGCCACCATTTCCTCTATTACGGTCCTAGGCGCTTTTCACGCCAGCGCCGCAGTCAAAAACGCCTTGCGCGGAAGAATCCAATGATGATGAACCTCACCAAAAATAACCTCCACGCGCCGGCCCCCAGCGCAGCCGCCACGTCTACGAACATGGCACAAGCGCTGCAACTGGTGCGCGCCGGCAAACTGCTGGAGGCCAGCGACTTGTTGATGGGCAAAAGCGGCCCAGGCACGGCTGCTATCGATGCTGAGGCGCCCCCCAACCCACAGCACCCAGAGCACCCAGCCGCACCGCCCTCAGCCACCCACTTCACCGACCTCATGGGCCGCGGCATGGCAGGCGTACAAGACATGCTGGACGCTTTGGATACCCAAGGTAAAGCGGGCTTCACCCTGCCACAGGGCGTAGGGATGCCTGCTGGCTTCGCCGGGTTCCCGGCGCAAGGTGGTGCCACGCGCACACCGCGCGCCGACGAGCCTGGCAGCTTCGAGCGCGTGGCGTTCCAGCAGGGCGGCTTCGATCACCCGTATTTCCTTTACACGCCCAGCACGCCAGCCCCCGCTGCAGGCCGCGCTTTGGTGCTGATGCTGCACGGCTGCACCCAAGACGCGCAAGACTTCGCCTGCGGCACGCGCATGAATGTTGCGGCGGAAGCAGCCGGCGCACTGGTGCTGTACCCCACGCAAGACCACAGCGCCAACGCCAATGGCTGCTGGAACTGGTTTCGCCCACAAGACCAGCACGCGGGCAGCGGCGAGCCCGCACTGTTGATGTCCATGGTGCAGCACGCCATTGCGGCCCACGCCGTGGACACAACGCGTGTCTATGTGGCGGGCTTGTCGGCGGGCGGCGCAATGGCTGCCGTGCTGGCCGAGCAATACCCAAACATGTTTGCCGCTGTGGGCGTGCACTCTGGACTGGCGGCTGGCGCAGCGGACAACATGATGGGTGCCTTGTCGGCCATGAAAAGCGGTGCCAAGGGCTGGAGCGCAGCGCCCACACCCGGGGCCAAGCCAGTGCCGCTGATCGTCTTTCACGGCGATGCCGATGCCACGGTGCACCCGCGCAATGGCGAGCAGTTGATGCAAGGCGCTGCAGCAGGCGTTGCCACCAGCGCACAAACAGAGGAGCAAGGCACCAGCGCGGACGGCCAGCGCTATACCCGCACCAGCGTGGTCGACCCAGCCGCACCGGGCACTGTGCTGGTCGAGCATTGGCTGCTGAGCGGCGCGGGGCACGCCTGGTCGGGCGGCAGTGCGCAAGGCAGCCACACCAGCGCAAAAGGGGTGGATGCCAGCGCGGAAATGCTGCGCTTCTTTCTGTCGCACAGCACGGCCGATTGACGATTGACAATAGGGCGCATGAGCCGCATCGCCGTCATCGACTTTGAAACCACGGGCAGCATGCCCGGCCAGGGCGCACGCGCCACCGAAGTGGCCATCGTGCTGCTGGAGGGCGGGCAGGTGGTGGACCGGTTTCAAAGCCTGATGAACACCGGCGCGTGGATTCCGCCTTTCATCACGCAGCTCACCGGCATCACCAACGACATGACCGATTCCGCGCCTGACGCCACAAGCGTGATGCAGGGAGCGGCCCGGTTTGTGGGCAACGTGCCCATGGTGGCCCATAACGCCAGCTTTGACCGCAAGTTCTGGCAGGCCGAGTTGGCCCGCGCCGATTTGCCCGCGCTGCAGCCGTTTGCCTGCACCGTGCTGTTGTCCCGCCGCTTGTACCCGCAAGCACCCAACCACAAGCTGGGCACGCTGGCCAGCTACCACCGCCTGCCGCGCACCGGCCAGGCCCACCGGGCCCTGGCTGACGCGGAAATGGCTGCTGCACTGCTGGCCCGCATGCAGCACGATTTGCGCACTCAGTGGCGCGTGGCGGAACCCGACCATGGGCTGATGCAGGCGGTGCAGCGCTGCGCCAAGCACGCCGTGGCGGAGCTACTGGCGCGTCATTCGGTGGTTGAGGTGGTTAAGGTGGCTGCAAACACGGCCCCGGTGGCAACGGAAGAAACGCTTCACAATTGATAGCTACTAGAGATTACTGGATAAGCTCTATAGGCCTATTTGACCTAAATTTTATTGCTGTGCGCTCCGGCCGTAAAACCGCACGCGACGCCACACGCTACGGCTCGCTACGCAAAGCCTGATTCATGGATTCACTTCGCCTGACAGGCCGCTTCACATGACGACTTTGCCCGCCCCGTGGCGTATCTTTTGCGACGGGAGCGCAGTGCCCAACCCGGGCCGCATGGGCCTGGGAGCGCTGCTTGTGTCACCCGACGGCAGCGCGCAACACACCCTTTCGGAAGCCACGACGTTCACCGGCTGTAACAACGAAGCCGAGCTGCGCGCACTGCTCACCGCGCTGCATCTTTTGGGTACGCATGTGGTGGTGTCGGCCACCTTTGTTCATATTTGCAGCGACAGCAGCGTGCTGGTGGCGCAACTTGGCGCGCCGCGTGGTGCGCCTATCGCGCGGCTGGCATCGCTCTACGACGAGGCGCGCCAAGCACTGCAGCAGTTCCAGCGGGCAGAGGTGCAATGGATTCCACGGCACCACAACGGCACGGCGGATGCCCTGGCACGCGCCGCGTTGGGGCTTGCGCCAAAAGTTGCCATACCGGCTGGGCAAAAAATCAAAAGGCGCAAGCGACGTTAGCGGCAGTAGCAAGGTAAACCTGCATCGGCGGCCGCGAGCGCAGTCAGTCCACACAATGCCTGTCCTGTATGCAGCGCAGGCGATGCCGTCAACAGCATTGCGCGAAATGGGCTGGCGATGCCTGCTGTAGCCACCGGTCTTCGGTGCGCCCAAGCACGGTTCGGAACCAGCTGAAAAATAGCGGCTTTGCGCAACGCCAAGGACGCACTCGCGGCTCGAAAAGTATCCGCTCAGGCCCGCAAAAACGTCAGTAGTCGGCCTTTGTAAGCGGGCAGTGCGCCCGCCGCAGGCGCATCCAGCCGCTCCTGCGACGCCACAAAACCCAGCGCCTGCATTTGCCGCATGAACACCGCGCGGTTGCCGCGATCGGGGTCGACGATCCACACCTCGGCCTGCGCGCTGGCGTGGCGGCCAATGAAACCGGCGAGCAGTGTGCTGGCGTCGCGGTCGTACAGCAAATCACTGCCGATCAGCAAGTCATAGCGCCCGCGCAGGGTCGTCGAATGTGCGCCAGCCTCATTAGGCGCAGGCATATGCCAAGCCCCGTGCCGGTAGGGCATGGCAGCCAGCGCATTGAGCTTCAGGTTGGCGCGCAAAAAACGCGATGCCAGCGGGTGGCAATCACTGGCGGACATGTGCATCCCCATGCGGTGGCCGACCAGGCTGGGCAGCGCCAGCCCGCAACCCATCTCGAGCACCCGCTCACCTGCCCGAACGTCGCGCCGGGCGAGACGCTGTGCCAGCCGCGCTCCCGAGGGCCACAGCAAGCCAAAAATAGGCCACATAGCCGACGAAATGCCCAACCGCTCCGCATGGCCCAGCGGGTCCACAAACTGCTGTTGGTCGAGCAGGGAGCAAATCTGCAGATCGGCCACGCCCGGTATGGCGATGCGCTCTTGCTTGGTGGCGTAGCCGGGGGTCATAGCGAACGCACCGCAAGGGCGCGCGCCTGTGAAGGGGGGATTGATTGTGCCTACGCGTCCCTATGATCCAGTGAAAATTTCATACGCGATGGCTCACTCCCGTTAAATGCTGACTTTCGACTGGCTCCGTTTGCAATGCGCACTGCTGCGCGACCGATTCGCGCAAAAAATCTTCACGCTGCCTTGGTGGTTTCGCTGGCTGAAGCCGGTGCCTGCGTCGGTCAGCGAAGCGCACCGCCGCTTTGTCTCGTACACATTTTTTCGCCAAATTGCTTGCGCACGCGCTCTGCTCGCCGCTCACGCTCTAGTCCAACGTTGCGGTGCGTTCGGGTCGCACCCTTTGTGGGGAACCTGGCTGGTGCTGCTGGCCAACATCGTGTTTTTGTGGCATTGGACTTTCGTGCGGTTTGGAATAGTCGCCTGCCGTGCGCCCACCAGCACCGTCAAGCCGCAGGCTACGCGCCTGCGGCTCGTTAGTTTGGCGATTGCGACCGCAATGACGTTGGCCTCATTCGCCCTAGCAGCGGAGCTCGTGCTGCTTTCCTGGCCGTCCCTAACACCTTACGAAAATATGGCGTGGTGATCTGCCGCACTGCCAGTGCACACCCGTTTTCCCATACCTCCTGCACACTTTGTAAAAGGCGCTTTGCTCACAAAATGGCGCCACAGCGCAGTCTTGATAAGCTACGCAGGACGCACACGGGAGAACTTCTATGCCCGGCAACATGGCAGCCATCGTGCTGCTTCTGGCGGGCAGTTTCATGCTGCTGACCTGGCTGGGCGTGATCGGTATTTCCTTGATGGAGCTGCTGCACATTTGGTGGCCGGCGCTGTTGGTGGCGGCGCGCATCGCCGTGTTCCCCACCTCTAATCATCGTAAAAAATAAGGCGCTGATTTATTAATGACTCCTGTTTCAATAGCTACACAGCCCGTGGATAGAGAGCTAGAGGCATTTTTTTCTCAAAATTTCAGCTTACGCTATAAGGCCTGCCGACGCGTGCGCGCGCAAGGCATGGCCCGGCTTCTCGCGCTGGCGGGCTTACTGGCTTTGGCGCTGCTGCTGGCGGGCTGTGGCAGTTCGCCCAAAGGGCGCGGTGCGAGCGGCGGCGAAGCGATGCGCACGGTTCCCCGCACGCCGCATGTCCCGCTGAACCCGGAAAGCGCCGACAGCATTGCCATTCATGCACTGGGTTTGGTGGGCACGCCCTACCGCTACGGCGGAAACACGCCGGACAGCGGCTTTGATTGCAGCGGCTTGATTGGCTACGTCTACCGCAGCGAAGTAGGCACCCCGCCACCGCGCACGGTGGCAAGTTTGTACAACTGGGGCCAGCAGATTGACGCGGCCGAATTGCGCACGGGCGACATGGTGTTGTTTGGCCGCGGCCGGCCCCACCATGCCGGTATTTACGTAGGGGATGGCCGGTTTGTGCACGCACCATCGAGTGGTGGCACGGTGCGGCTGGATGTGCTGACGTCTGGCTACTGGGCGCGGCAGCACGCTTCTTACCGCCGGCCTTGAGGCATTGCGGCATTGCGGCCTGCCCATCCACCCAAGCGGGCACACGCGACAATCGGTGGCATGACCCATACGCCGCGAACCCCTGCAGCCCTGCCGCTTGCTACCCATGACACCACGCGCACTGACGACACGCGCATCCGTGCTGTGCGTCCACTGATCACGCCTGCCTTGCTCGAAGAATGGCTGCCCGTGCCGGATGAAGCGCGGGCGCTGGTCGAGCAAAGCCGCGTTGCCATCTCCCGGGTGCTGCACGGGCTGGACGAGCGGCTGATCGTGGTCGTCGGGCCCTGCTCGATTCATGACCATGACCAAGCACTGGAGTACGCACTGGCGCTCAAGGCCCGCGCTGATTTGCACGCAGCGGACTTGTTGATCGTGATGCGCACCTATTTTGAAAAGCCGCGCACCACGGTAGGCTGGAAGGGCTACATCAACGACCCGCACCTCGATGGCAGCTTCGCCATCAACGAAGGGCTGGAGATGGCGCGTAAGCTGCTGTTGGATGTGTTGGCGCTGGGTTTGCCTGTGGGCACAGAGTTTTTGGACTTGCTCAGCCCGCAGTTCATCAGCGACCTGGTGAGCTGGGGCGCGATCGGCGCGCGCACTACCGAGAGCCAAAGCCACCGGCAACTGGCCAGCGGTCTGTCGTGCCCGGTCGGCTTCAAGAACGGTACCGACGGCGGTGTACGGGTAGCAACGGACGCTATTCAAGCCGCGCAGGCATCCCATTCGTTCATGGGCATGACCAAGATGGGGCAGGCCGCCATTTTTGAGACTCGTGGCAACGACGATTGCCACGTGATTCTGCGCGGCGGAAAAGCACCCAATTACAGCGCGGCTGACGTGGACGCTGCCTGTAGCCTGCTGCGCAGCGCTGGCCTGCGCGAGCAGGTGATGGTCGATGTCTCACACGCCAACAGCAGCAAGCAGCACCGCCGCCAGATCGATGTGGCGCAAGACGTAGCAAAGCAAATTGCTGCCGGAGACCAACGCATCGTCGGTGTGATGATTGAAAGCCACTTGGAGGAGGGCCGCCAGGACATCGTGCCGGGCCAGGCCTTGCAGACGGGTGTTTCGGTCACCGATGCCTGCATTAGCCTGGTGCAGACCTTGCCCGTTCTGAGCGCTTTGGCCGACAGTGTCCGCATACGACGAACACTGTGATGGGGCAGTCCAAGGCCCACACAGGTACTTAAAAGCACGGTTTTTTGGCCTGTCCGTGTATATTGAAAGCAATTTATTGCATTTACATTTGCACCCTCTGCGGTTCCTTGCGATGACTTTTTCAATGGCCACCTGAAGGCATTTCCCACCCGCGTTCGCAGCCATGTCGGACCCTCCCGCTACCCGCTCGATACCTTCCATGGGTTCACCCGCTAGCGTGCCCGCGCCCGCGGCAGACGAATCGCGGAACACGCCCTTTTCAGCACACGAAGGCAGCCGCGAGGCACTGACCCATTCGGTACTGATGGAGGTGCAACGCCGGTTGGCCTTAGAAGTGCTCAGCGACGAGGAGCTGTTCGACATGTGCGCACAGGCCGCGCTTACCGCCATTGGCGGCGCTGGTGCCCGCATTGAGCTTTGCGTAGCCGCAGGCCTGCGCACGGTGGCCTGCGCAGGGCAGGAAACGCGGCCACGCGGCAGTCTGGAGCTTGCCGAAGAGTCGCCTGAATGGTGCACCTTGCTGCAGCTGCAAGCGGTGCAAATACCCGGACCGCCCGCGTTGCTGCGAGTCCCCCTGTGCCGTCCCGATGGCTTGGCAGGGGTCATCAACATCTGGTCGGAATCGCCTGATCGTTTTGATTCGGCCGATCTGGAGCACCTCAAAATCATGAGCGATTTGGTGGTCGCACAGCTCAGGATGCGCGAAGTGGCCGCCCAGTTGCGCGCTTCCCAGCAGCAGTACCAGTGCCTGTTTGACGCGCAGCCCGCGCCCATGTACGTGTTTGCGCAAGATGCCAGCCTGCGGCTGCTTGCGGTCAATGACGCGGTGACTCAGGAATACGGCTATTCGCGGCAAGAGTTGCTTCAGATGTCTCTGAGAGACCTTTGGCCGCCAGACAAACGCGACGAGCATCAACACTCGATACAACAACGCTTCGGCACCGGCAGCTACCGCGACGTGATCCGTGAACACCAGCGCCGCGACGGTAGCCTGATCACCGTAGAGATCAGCTCGCGCGAATTTTTGTTTGACGGGCAACCCGCTCGCCAAAGCATGGCCGTAGACATCACGCTACGCCGCGCATCCGAACGCGAGATCGCGCGCATGGCGCGGGCGCTTCGGCTACTGGGGGCCTGCAACGAGGCGATCGTACGGGGCACCTCTGAAGAAGATCTGTTGAAAGCCGTCTGCCAAATCACCATCGAAATTGGTGGTTACCGCATGGCGTGGGTGGGCATGGCCGAGCTAGATGCCGCCAAGACAATTCGCTGCGCCGCGTATGCAGGTGCCAATGATGGATACCTTGAAAGCCTGACCTTGTCGTGGGACGACGTAAGCCCCGACGGACGGGGACCGTCGGGCGTGACGGTTCGCACCGGCCGAACGGTTGTGGTGCCCGATGTATGTCAAGAACCTGAATATGCGCATCTTGCGCAACGCCTGACGGCCCGGGGCTTCTACGGCATGCTGTGCCTGCCACTGCGCGAAAACGACTGCACCTTTGGCGTGCTGTACCTGTATGCGCCAGAGGTGATCAACCTGAGTGTTCACGAAGTCGAATTACTGGAGAAATTGGCCCAGGACGTGTCCTTTGGACTGCTTAGCCTGCGGGCGCGTAGGGAGCAGCAGCGCATGCAGGCTGCCGTTTTGAAGGTGGCGGCCACGGTTTCGGCCAGCACCGGTCAGGAATTTTTCGTCCAGCTGGCCCAAAACATGGCGGAGGCGGTGGGTGCCCACTCTGCCTGCATTGGTCGCTTTTTACCTGGTGCTGGCCAGACTCCTGAAACACTGCGCACCCTGGCCTTGGTGGTCAACAAGCAGCTCATGCCGGGCGGCGAGTACGCACTGCAAGGCACGCCCAGTTCACACTTGGCAACGCAGTACCAGTTGTGTGTGGAAAGCGGCTTGCACACACGCTACCCGCGTTCCGTGGCGGGGCGCACCGACGTCTTTGAAGCCTATGTGGGACAACAATTGTGTGCCAGCTCGGGCGCTGCCATCGGCGTGATTTTCGTGCTGTTTCGCGAGCGCCTTCACAACTCCGCATTTGTTCAATCCACGCTGCAAATTTTTGCCTCACGCGTCTCGGCGGAAATAGAGCGGCAGACTGCAGACGCTCACATTCGGTGGCAAGCCTCGGTGCTGGATCAGGCGCGTGACGCCATTGTGGTGCTGGACATGAAGCAGCAAGTGACTTATTGGAACAAAGGAGCCGAGCGGTTGTATGGGCACACCCATGAGCAGGCCCTGGGGCAGAACGTTAAAAGCCTGCTTTGCCTGGACCCGGCCGCGTTCCAACACGCGGCCGAGGAGGTGACCACCCATGGCGAGTGGTCGGGAGAGATGACCAAACAGCACCGCGACGGCACCGTCATCGACACCGAAGGGCGCTGGACCTTGGTGCGTAGCGATTCAGGCGAGAGCGACAGCGTGTTGGCCATCAGCACCGACATTCGGGAGCGCAAGTCAACCGAGCGGGAAATTCAGCGCCTTGCGTTCTACGATGCGCTCACCGGCCTGCCCAACCGCATGCTGTTGATGGACCGGGCCCACCACGCGCTGGCGCAGGCAACCCGCAGCGGCGCGGGCGGTGCCATGCTGTTTATCGACCTGGACAACTTCAAAACCCTCAATGACACGCTAGGCCACGACAAGGGGGACTTGTTGCTGCAGCAAGTCGCTCAGCGCCTGCAGACCTGTGTGCGCGGCAGCGACACCGTGGCGCGGCTTGGCGGCGACGAATTTGTGGTCATGCTGGGTGCGCAGTCGGGCGGTGCGCCAGAAAGAGCGATGGAAGCACGGGCGGTGGCTGAAAAAATCCTCACCATCCTGGCGATGCCATATCAGCTGGGAAATCACCACTACCGCACAACGCCCAGCATTGGCATTGCGCCGTTTACGGGCGGCGAGCAAACGGTGGGCGACCTACTCAAGCAGGCTGATTTGGCCATGTACCAGGCCAAGACTGGGGGCCGCAACACACTGCGCTTTTTTGATCCGCAAATGCAGGCCGTGGTGTCCGAACGTGCGGCACTGGAGGACGACATGCGCGCGGCTCTGGCCCAAGGCGACTTTCTGCTGCACTACCAGCCTCAGGTGCGCCACAACGGCGACCTGCTGGGAGTCGAAGCCTTGGCCCGCTGGAAGCACCGCGAACACGGCATGATTCCACCGGGAAAATTCATACCGGTTGCAGAAGACACCGGCTTGATTCTGACGCTGGGGCGCTGGGTTTTGCATACCGCCTGCCAAACCTTGGCCCAATGGCAGGCCGAACCGCGTTTGCGGCACCTCACCATGGCGGTGAACGTAAGTTCTAAACAGTTTCGCAGCTCCACCTTTGTTCAAGATGTCTCGCGCATTCTGGCGGTGACTGGTGCGCCAGCAGACCGACTGAAGCTGGAGCTGACCGAGAGCGTGCTGGTAGACAACGTAGAGGGCGTCATTGCGACGATGGAGGCGCTGCGCGCCACAGGCGTGGGATTTTCGCTGGACGACTTCGGCACCGGGTATTCCAGCCTGAGCTACCTCAAGCGCATGCCGCTGCAGCAACTCAAAATCGACCAGAGCTTCGTGCACGACTTGCTGAGCGATCCGAATGATGCCGCCATTGTTGACACTATCGTCGCGCTCAGCGCAGCCCTGGGGCTCGATGTGATCGCCGAAGGGGTGGAAACCCTGGAGCAGCGCCAAGTGCTGCTGGAGGCCGGCTGCATGACATTCCAGGGCTACTTCTACAGCCGGCCTCTCAGCGCCCTAGCCCTGCAGGAACTGCTCGCGGCCCAGGAGCCCTGCGCTTCCACCTGAACGGCGGAGCCGGCAAACAACGGCTTCCTTGGCTTCCGAAGAATCGCTGCGATATCGGTGGTTCTCTGCACAACTTGGTTGAGGCACCCGGCGACTTAGCCCGTTGACGATTGCTGCTTGAAGCGCTGGTAAAGACCTTGCGCGTCGTGAAGACAGCTAACAAATAGAGACACCTTGGCAGTGCTCCAACATTTCTATCTCAATAAAAAGCCCTTTTGATGTCCTGAGGGCATTTCTTGCGCTCACAACGGCTCTTCCATCACCAAAGCGCGGGCCGGCTTTGCTATCTTTCTAAGTCTTTCTAATTACATAGTGGTAGTAGTAGACAAGCCGTGGTTCTGTGGGTAACCCTGATTTCATGAGAAAAATCAGGCACTTGCAAGGCTTCAAAGTATGTGTACCAGCCACTGTCATGGCTGTCCCAAAACTTGAATAACTTCCTTACATCGCTTTTTTCTGTGGGTAACTTGTATTTTCCAGTGATTTTTTACACAGGGTTATGCACAGCCGAGCTACGCGGTCCCGGCGGACGTAACAAGGACTCACAGATGCGGTACATGGTGTTAACTGCGCAAGGTTGTGCCCGGGGGTTGAGGCGCAGTCGGGTTGGTCAAGTGCTTTACCCGCCGCGGACGCTGGTGTTGCCGCTGCGTTCCGAAAACTTTTCCACAGTGAGATGTGATGCACACAAAAGACGCGCTTGCCGTTCGTATCACCAGCGAGTGGCCAGCACATTCTTGTGATGGGTGTGCAAACCCACTGAAGACGCGCCAGAGGGTTAACTCGAGACCCGCGCCCGGTATGCGCTTAAGCGCCTCTTTGATTGTTGCTGGAACGGCCTTTGCAGGCGTGTCAACGATTGGCCAGTCAATCAATAGGTCGCGGTGGGTGCAGGCTCATGGAGCCGTGGTATCCCATCTGGCTTTGGTGACCCTCGTGATTTTTTTTGACCCATTTGTTCGTGATGGCCTTGGTGACCTTGGTGGTGACCCCTCTTGCCCATTTGACCCGTGCGCATCATGCGGATGTTGGATTGGTCAAAGGTTTTTTGCTGCTCCGGCTGCAGTTGGGCGTAGAACGCTTTGGTGGCGTCGGCGCGTTGGTCCATGGCGGCATTGCGCTGTGCGCGCATTGCGCGCATGCGGTCGATGCGCTCAGGCGTGGTCAGGTCTTGCATATTGACGCGGCCCAACTTGGCAAAGTCGCTGCGCATTTGCAGTGCAGTGGTGAAGTCGGTCCAGGCACTTTCCTGAGCCGGCGTGAGCGCCAGGCTTTGTTTGAGTTGCGCGGTGTGTTCGGCGCGCCGTGCTGCACGTTTTTCTTGCCACTGCTGGCGGTGCACGGCGCGGTCGACATGCGGGGTGGCGGCGCTTGGTGTGCTAGCGGCTGCGTCCGCTGGCAGGGGTGCAGAGCGTTGCGCCAGAACCGGAAAGCTGAATGCGGCGCAGGCGGCCAAGGCAGCAAGGTGCAGCGAAAGACGGTAAGGAGCGGCGGTGGTTTGGGTGACGGCGAAAGTCATGAGCAATCCTTTGGAAGAGTGGCCTCAGGCAATGGCCGGGCGGCGCGGGCGTTTCGTCCACGTTGGGGTTCAGTGTGTTCCCGGCCTGTAAGCGCACCGTGCGTGCCATGTGATGCTGTGTAAAGTTGAATGACTGGCCGGTAGGTAGCCATGGTGTTGACCTGCTCAAAAATAATGATGAAATAAGGCTCTAGCACTTGTTGAATATGGGTGCAGCGCTATTAAATTCATATTTGTTCAGCCGGTTACCTAAAAGCGCGACCCGCGACAATGGCGGGTCGTTGTGTTGTGTTGTGTTGTGAGGATTTTTCGTTGTTCAAAAACATGATCGTTTACCGCATCGCCCCAGAGTGGCAATGCGATTTGACCCAGCTCGAAGAAGCGCTGGCCCGTACCCCGTTTCAAGAATGCGGAGCGACGCAAGAACGCTCAACTGGCTGGGTGCCGCCGCGCGGTGATGAGCACGGCCTGCTGGCCGAATCGGTGGGCGGGCAGTGGGTGCTGCGCTTTATGGCCGAAGCCAAAGTGGTGCCGGGCTCGGTCGTGGCCAAGCGCGTTAAGGAGAAAGCCGAGCGCATCGAAAAAGAAACCGGCCGCAAGCCGGGCAAGAAGGAAAGCAAGGAGCTAAAAGACGAAGCCCTGCTGGATTTGTTGCCTATGGCGTTCACCAAGCAGGGCTCCATGTGGGCGTGGATCGACCAGGCCGCCCGCACCCTGGTGCTGGACACCGGCAGCCAAGCACGGGCCGATGAAGTTGTCACCGTGCTGACCGAAGCGTTACCGGGTTTTGCGCTGGCGCTGGTGCATACCCACACCAGTCCGCAGGCGGCCATGGCGCATTGGCTGTCCAGCCAAGAGCCACCGCAAGGGTTTAGCGTGGACCGCGAATGCGAATTGAAAGCCGCAGATGAAGCCAAGGCCGTGGTGCGCTACGCCCGCCATCCCCTCGATATCGAAGAAGTGCAGGCGCATATTGCGGCGGGCAAGCTGCCCACCAAGCTGGCACTGACCTGGGACGAGCGCGTGTCCTTCATGCTGACCGAAGGCCTGCAACTGAAGAAAATCACGTTTCTGGACACCGTGTTTGAGGACAAGGCGGCCGACGATGGCGGGTTTGATACCGACGTGGCCATTGCCACGGGCGAGTTGTCGCGCATGCTGCCTGACGTAATCGAGGCACTGGGCGGTGAAGCGCAGCCGGGAGCCGCCGCCGCAATGTCTAACCTAGCAGCCGCGCCGAGCGCGCCGGGTGTGTCCGCTGCCCCAGTAGCAGTGGTGGACAGCAGATCTTCGAGCTCCAGCAAGGGCACCGTCACGGGTCCGGCTACCGCGCCTATAGACATGGATCCGGGCACAGCGCCGTTCTGATCACGCGGCCTTAGCGAGGGCCTGCGCTGTCCACTATGCGACTGTGCGAAGCCCTACGGCACTTTGTCCGGCATCGCTCCGCAAGGTGGTGCCGGACAATGACCTATCCCTCGCTGCCTTTGTGTCCCGCGGCGGCTCAAGTTATCTCTTGAGCCCCTGCCAGCGCGCACAAACCTAGCATCCATCGCACTCGATCCGCAGGAATTTCATGACCGACAAAGCCACTGCCACGCCCACCTACCCCGACACCCAATTGCTTATTGGCAGTACCTGGCAAGACGCCAAGGGTGGCAAAAGCATCGACGTGGTGAATCCGGCCACCGGCAAAGTGATTGCCCAAGTGGCGCACGCCGAAAAGGTCGACCTTGACTTGGCATTGGCCGCCGCGCAGAAAGGTTTTGAAGCCTGGCGCGCCACGCCTGCGCATGAGCGCGCCAAGACCATGCGCAAGGCGGCGGCGTTGGTGCGCGAGCGGGCCGATGACATTGCATCGCTGATGACACAGGAGCAAGGCAAGCCGCTGGCCGAATCCCGCGGCGAGGTGCTGGCCGGTGCTGACATCATTGAATGGTTTGCCGACGAAGGAATGCGCGTGTATGGCCGCATCGTGCCGCCGCGCCGCCTGGATGTGCAGCAGATGGTGATGAAAGAGCCCGTGGGCCCCGTGGCAGCGTTCACCCCTTGGAATTTCCCGGTGAACCAGATCGTGCGCAAGCTGGGCGCAGCGTTGGCCACCGGCTGTTCGTTCTTGGTCAAAGCACCGGAAGAAACGCCGGCATCGCCGGCCGCGCTGCTCAAGGCGTTTGTGGATGCCGGTGTGCCGCCCGGCACCGTGGGTTTGGTGTACGGCGACCCGGCAGAAATCTCGTCGTATCTGATTGCCCACCCCATCATTCGCAAGATCACGTTCACCGGCTCTACCGAAGTCGGCAAGCAGCTGGCCGCCATGGCCGGCAAGCACATGAAGCGCTCCACCATGGAACTGGGCGGCCATGCGCCGGTGATCATTGCGGAGGATGCCGACATTGCCGCAGCGGTGAAGGCTATGGCCGGCTCCAAGTTCCGCAACGCGGGTCAGGTGTGCATCTCGCCCACACGTTTTTTGGTGCACAACAGCGTGCGCAAAGCGTTCACCGACGGCATGGTGAAAGCGGCCGAACAACTCAAAGTGGGCGATGGTTTGAATGCTGACACGCAGATGGGCCCGCTGGCCAACGACCGGCGCATCAAAGCGCTGAACGAGCTCATGAAAGACGCCGAGAAGACAGGCGCCAACGTTTTGACGGGCGGTAAGCGCATTGGCGAAGTGGGCAACTTCTTCCAGCCTACGGTGCTGGGCGACGTGTCGCTGGACGCCAGCGTGTTCAACAACGAACCTTTCGGTCCGGTGGCAGCCATTCGTGGTTTTGACACGATCGACGAGGCGCTAAAGGAAGCCAACCGCTTGCCGTACGGCTTGGCCAGCTACGCGTTTACGCAGTCGATTTCCACCGCGCACAAGATCGCCAGTGGCATCGAAGTCGGCATGCTGTGGATCAACCAGCCGCCATCGGCCTCGGCCGAAATGCCGTTTGGTGGCGTGAAAGATTCCGGCTACGGGTCGGAAGGCGGACCCGAGGCGCTGGAGTCTTATCTCGTGACCAAAACGGTCTCCATCTTGTCGCTGTAAACGCTAGGGCTCGGGCCGCGCGAAAGCACCTCTCAGGCGGCACCTGAGAGGTGCTCGAAAAGAATCACCGCACCGATTCCGATCAGCACCAGACCACCCACCAGTTCTGCCCGCCGCCCGGCCGCCGTGCCCAACACGCGTCCCAGCATCACGCCCAGCGTGACCGCGACAAACGTTGTAAAGCCGATTGCGAGCGCGACTGGGACAATCGGCGCGTCAATAAATGCCAGCCCTACGCCCACCACCATGGCGTCCACGCTGGTGGCAAAGCCTGTGGCTGCGAGGAGCCAAAACCCATGCCGGTTTGGCTTGTCATTTGGGTTCGAGGCGGGCGAGCGCAGGCTTGCAATGGCCATGTGCAGCCCCAGGCCGCAGAGCAGTAAAAACGCAATCCAGTGGTCCCAAGCTTTGACATAGTCAGCCGCCACCACGCCCAGCGCCCAGCCCAACACCGGGGTGAAGCCTTCGATCACACCAAAAATAGCGCCAGTGCGCAGCGCTTCGCGCCAGTGCGGGTGCCTGAGCGACATGCCTTTGCCCACGGCGGCAGCAAACGCGTCGGTAGACATGGCCAGTGCCAGCAGGGCCATCGTGAGGGGGTTCATCAGAAGCGGAATCCACGGCCGGGCGAGGTGCATGAGGCGCGTCCGCATAGCCCGGCACATGCCCGGCGGACGCGCCCATGGTCTCGCCAATCCAAGCGCTGCAAAGAATAAGGTCTCTTCGCACCGCTCCGGTTGCCTGCGCCACGGCGCGCGGGGCACGCCGAGAATGTTGACGCAGGCGCTTTCACAGGTGAAAGCCGGCTACTCCCCAGGGGAAGCGAAAATTATAGGGCTCAAGGTGGCATTGTGCGGGCCAAGCTGGCGCTTAGCGCCTCCACGCCAGCACCAGCACGCCCAAAGCTACCAGCGCAATCCCCAACCAGCTGCCGCCCGACGGCCGTTCGCCAAGAAAGACAAACGCGAACACCGCTACCAATACGAGGCTGAACTTGTCGACCGGTGCCACCTTGGACGCCTCACCCAGTTGCAGGGCGCGAAAGTAGCAAACCCACGATGCGCCCGTTGCCAGAGCGGAGAGCGTCAGAAAGAGCAAAGTCTTGCCTGGCAGCGCCAGCGGATTGCTCCATTTGCCGGCATAAGCAACAAAAGCCGCCATTACGAAGACGATGATGACCGTGCGTACCAGCGTGGCCAAATCCGAATCCACGCCCTGAATGCCCACTTTGGCGAAGATGGCGGTGAGCGCAGCAAAGACGGCCGACAGCGAAGCCCAGAAGAACCAAGTGTGGGAGGTGGTTTGCATGGCAGCGTGTTGCTCGTGGCGGAATTAAGTTGAATGGCGTGTGAGTGATGCGGTTAAGCAAACGGAGGCTGCCGCTTTGTTTCACGGCGCGCAGCATTGACGTTATCGCCCGCACCGCCCTCGTCTTCCAGCACCACCACCGAGGTGGGGTAAGGCAACACCATTCCCTGCGCCTTGGCGGCAGCGGCCACTGCCAAGATGACACGGCCTTTGGTTTGTACCTGCGGCAGCCGACGCGCGTCAGCCCACCAGCGTATTTTCAAATCTACTTGAGCGTGTTCAATGTCCCAAGGGATCACTTCTACCGCCGGTTCATGCACCACGCCATCGACGCTCGCCACCGTTTTCTGAAAAAGCGTGATAGCGGCTGGCAGATCAGTGGCGAGTTGCACGCGCACTTGCAGCTCATTGCGGTGCAGCGCAAACGCGGTGTTCACAATGACGGGCGTGGTGTAGAGGTCGCTGTTGGGTACCAACACGCGCCGCCCATCGTAGGTTTTGAGCAAGGTAGCGCGGCTATCCACCTGCTCGACCGTACCCTCGTAACCCTTGACGATGATCTGGTCGCCGCGCAGGTACGGCCTGCGTATCACCAACAGCAGGCCCGCCAAGATGTTCTGCAAGATGTCTTTGAAGGCCAGCCCTACGGCCACCGAAATAAAACCCAGGGCTGCAAAAATATCACCAGGATTTACCGACGGAAATACCAGGGCGGAGGCCACCAGCAGCGCAATCCCCATTAGGACCACGCGTGCCAGTACGCCCAGCAGCGCCCCTAAATCGGGCCGCCCTCGCGCCGCGCTAATGCGTGCAATGACTTTGCCCACCACCTTGCCGCCCCACCACACCGCCGCCACCAGCAGCGCCCCTGCGATAAGGTTCGGCGTGAGCAGAATGAGCTCTTGCGTAACGGCGAGCAACTTGGTTTGGAGTAAAGCGAGGGGGGCGAACATGGGGAGGGTCCTAGAGGAAGCGCGTTTAGTAAGGTGAGGCTTAACTCTAGCTAGCGCTTGATATGTAAGCATGAGCAGCTATTTTTTTGATAATTTTTACCGCTTTGCGGTAACGGGCGCTGCGCTTGTGCCTTCGGCTGCCAAGTCGTCCAATATCGGACAATCCGGCCGCGCATTGCCCGCGCAGCAGTTGACCAAATCTTGCAAGCTGCGCTGCATGGCCTGCATAACGGCAATGCGCTGCGCCAAGTCGTCGATATGCGTCTGCGCGATTTGCTTCACGCTGGCGCTGGCGCGCTGTTTGTCTTGCCACAGGCTGAGCAGGGTGGCGATCTCGACCATCGAAAAGCCCAAGTCCCGCGAGCGGCGGATAAAGCGCAGGGCGTGCACATCCGCTTGCGAATATTGCCGGTAGCCCGATTCGGTGCGCTCCAAAGGCGCGAGCAGGCCCAGCGATTCGTAGTGCCGCACCATGCGCGCCGACACGCCCGCGCGCTGGGCGGCTGTGCCGATGGGGACGCGCGCCGTGGTCGCCGTGTCAGCGCCTGGAGTGGACGTGGCGACAGCGGAAGTGGCCGTGCTCATGCGGCGACCTGGTAGCCCTCTTCGGTGATGGCGGCGGCCAGTGCTTCGCGCGGTTGGCTGCTGTCGATCTCAACGTGGTTGGCGGCGCGGTCGATGCGCACTTGGGCGGCTGGGTCCAGCGTTTGCACGGCCTGGGTGACAGCGCGCTCGCAGTGGCCGCAGGTCATACCGGTAACGGTGAATTGTTGGGCGGTGCTCATAGGGAACTTCTTGGTGGTTAAGAAAGGGGAAACAAAGAAGAGGAAGCGAAGCGCTGAGCTTGCACCTTGACGCCGTGACAGGGGCAAGCGCCATGTCCGGACACTACTGTTTTTATAGCTTCCAACGCTTGCTGCATAAGCTCTATAAGCCGATTTTACTTATATTTTCTACCGGGTACTGCGACTGAGTACGTTGGCAGTAGGTTGATCGAACAGCCGGCGTGCAGTTCGCCCATCGCCACGGCAGCAGCGAGCTCGGTGCTTTTTTTTGTGGACAAACCTGTGGATGGTTTTCTAATAATAAGCAAGTTATCCACAGAAATATAGATGCTACGGAAGTTGTCCCTGTTTGGCGTGCAGCAGCAAGCGCCTACCGCGCACAGACTTGTCTGCCGTGCAAGTGTTTGTCATCGTTGGGTAAAACCGACTTATCCCCAGAAAAAGGCCTCCCTTACTACTACTACTATTGATATAGAAAGAAATAGAAGAATAGTCAAACAAAACACCGTTTTTGATGCGGTGGGGTGTTTGTGAATAAGGCTGTAGGCGGCGACGGTTTCATTTGCCGCAACTTGCGCTGCCCACCCCCTCGCGCTTGACCTTGCCATCGTGGCAGGGTGTACGGTGGTGGCATGGTCCAATACGCTCCTCCCAAAACTTCATCCGCTCTGTCGATCCGCGGCACTGGCGCAGCCGGTACACCCAATATCGATGCAAAGGGCACACCAGGTTTTATGGAGCTCGACATAGGCATCGGCGGCATGACGTGCGCCAGCTGCGTGGGACGTGTGGAGCGCGCACTGGCCAAGGTGCCAGGCGTGCAGAGCGCCAGCGTGAATTTAGCGACCGAGACGGCCCGGGTAACCTGGGCTGGCGGCGAGGCCTTTGAAGACGCCGCAGAAGGGCTTGGTGGTGGCAGCGCCGACATGCAAGCCCTTCTGCGGCGAGCCGTGCGCGATGCGGGCTACGAGCCGCGCACTGAAGCGGCGATGGAGGCGCATGACCACTCCTCGCAGTGGAGCGGCTTTTTGCCGGTAGCGCTGGGTTTGTTGCTGTCGGTCCCATTGATGCTGCCCATGTTGGTCAGCCTGCTGCCTGGGCCGCTGGGCCAGGTGTTCGGGCCGCACGGCATGTTGCCGGCGTGGGTGCAGTTCGCGCTGGCGACGCCGGTGCAGTTCATTTTGGGTGCGCGCTTCTACAAGGCCGGTTGGCATGCGCTGCGGGCGTTCAGCGGCAATATGGATTTGCTGGTCGCCATCGGCACCAGCGCAGCGTGGGGATTGTCGGTGTGGCTGTGGCTCACTGCTGCGCCCGGCACTATGGCGCACCTGTACTTTGAAGCGTCGGCCATGGTGGTCACGTTGGTGCTGTTGGGCAAATGGCTGGAGGCACGGGCCAAGCACCAAACCACCACCGCCATTCGGGCGCTGCATGGCCTAAGACCCAATGTGGCTCACGTGTTGCTGCGCGGCCAAGAGCACGACGTGCCGGTGGCCGAAGTGATGGTGGGCGACCAATTGGTGGTGCGGCCCGGCGAGCGCTTGCCGGTGGACGGCGTGGTGGCGCAGGGCGATACCGAGGTAGATGAGTCCATGCTCACCGGCGAGCCGCTGCCGGTGCCCAAGGCCGTGGGGGATGCGCTTACGGGCGGGTCGATCAACGGCGATGGCCGCGTGGTGCTTGCAGTGCGCGCCGTGGGCCGAGAGACGGTGCTGGCGAACATCATTCGGCTGGTGGAAGACGCGCAGGCCGCCAAAGCGCCGATTCAGCGGCTGGTGGACCGCGTGGCCAATGTTTTTGTGCCGGTGGTGCTGGTGATCGCATTGGCCACGCTGGGTGGGTGGCTGTGGGCGGGAGTAGGCATAGAGGTCGCCTTGATCCATGCGATGGCGGTATTGGTGATTGCCTGCCCCTGCGCGCTGGGCTTGGCGACGCCTGCTGCCATCATGGCCGGCACCGGCGTGGCCGCCACGCACGGCATTTTGATCAAGGACGCCGAGGCGCTGGAGCGCGCGCACCGGGTCGACACGGTAGCTTTTGACAAAACCGGCACGCTCACTGTAGGCCAGCCGCGGCTGACTGCGTTTGAGGTACCCGATGGAGCCAACCGCGGCGCGTTGTTGCACACCGCCGCCCGCTTGCAAAGCGGCAGCGAACACCCGCTGGCGCGCGCCGTCATACAGGCATTTCAGGCGGAACACATCAAGGGCGATGTTGCTGCCGATGCATCTACTGACAGTGGCCTTGCCGGTGACCCGTCGCCACCCGCGCTTGCACCGCCCACGGCTATGCGCGCTGTTCCCGGCAGTGGCACCGAGGGGGACGTGGATGACCGGTATTACCTGCTGGGCAGCTTGCGCTGGATGAACACGCTGAACGTGGACTTGGGCGCTCTGGCGGCCCGCGCTGCGGCGCTACAGGCTGACGGGGCCACGGTGTCGGTGTTGGCCGAACGCGTAGGCCATGAGGTGAAAAAGGGTGTGAATGAGGATGTAGGTAAGGGCGCGGACAAGGTTGTAGATAAGGGAGAGGGCGAAGGAAGAAGCGCCGCTTTGGCGCGTGCAGTGCCGGTTGTACGTGCCTTGTTGGCTTTCGCCGATGAACCCAAACCCGGCGCGCGCGGAGCCATTGTGGCGCTGCGCGCCAAAGGCCTGCGCACCGTGATGATCTCGGGCGACAACCGGGGCGCGGCCGAAGCCATGGCGCGCCGCCTTGGGCTTGAGCCGGACGCTGGAGAAGTCATGGCCGAGGTATTGCCCGGCGACAAAGCCGCTGCCGTTCGAGCGCTGCAAAAGGCGAAGGGCGGTGTTCCTCAAATCGTGGTCATGGTGGGCGACGGCGTGAACGACGCGCCCGCCCTGACCGCTGCCGACGTCGGCATGGCCATGGGCAATGGCACCGATGTGGCCATGCACGCGGCCGGCATCACGCTGATGCGCGGCGACCCGGCGCTGGTGGCAGCAGCGCTCGACATCGCGCACCGCACCGTCATGAAAATTCGCCAGAATCTGTTCTGGGCCTTTGCCTACAACGTGGTCGGCATTCCATTGGCGGCGCTGGGCTACCTGAGCCCGGTAGTGGCGGGTGCGGCGATGGCGCTGAGCTCGGTGAGCGTGATGGCGAATGCGCTGCTGCTGCGGCGCTGGCGCGGGCCGGGTCGCTAAGGCGAGATACAGAGCGTTTGCCAAACGGTGCTGCGGGGTGAAAATCCCCACCACATGTTCACCCGTTTTGCCTCCACCCTTTTAACCACACGCACCGCGCTGCTGCGGCTGTTTCGCATTTCCGACTGGCAGGTCACCCTGCTGTGGGCGGTGGTGGCTGGCCTGCTGGGTGCGGGGGCCACCGAGTGCTTTCGGCTGCTGCTGCTGTGGCTGGACACGCTGGTGTTTGGCCCGCACACCGGCATGGTGGACATTGCCCGCAATTTGCCGTGGTTTTGGCGCATAGCGGTGCCGGCCATTGGCGGTTTAGTGGCCGGCGGGCTGCTGGTGCTGGCGCGCCGCTGGGAGCAGCAAAAGGCCACGTCGGATTACATGGAAGCGATTGTGGTGGGCGACGGGCGCATTCCCGTGGCGCAGACGCTGGTGCGCAGTGGGTCGTCGCTGGTGAGTATTGCCAGTGGAGGCTCGATTGGGCGCGAGGGTTCGATGGTGCAGCTGTCGGCCCTTGCGGCCTCGCTGCTGGGGCGCTTTTTTCGGTTTCCGGTAGAGCGGCTGCGCCTGCTGGTAGCTTGCGGCGCGGCGGCGGGCATTACGTCGGCCTACAACGCGCCGATTGCCGGGGCCTTCTTTGTCGCCGAGATTGTGCTGGGCACGATTGCCATGGAAAGCCTGGGCCCGATCATGGTGGCGGCCGTGGTGGCCAACATTGCCATGCGCGCTTTTCCCGGCTATCGCCCGCCGTACGAAATGCCCGCATTTGCCGATATTCAGGGGGCAGAAGTGCTGTTGTTTGCCCTGATGGGCGTGCTGCTGGGGGTGGCAGCAGCGCTGTTTCTGCGCGGGCTGGCCGCGGGCAAGCGGCTGTTTGCCCGGCTGCCGGTTGCGCTCCCGGTTCGCTTGGCGCTTGGGGGGGTGGTGGTGGGCTTGATTTCGGTGTGGGTGCCCGAGGTGTGGGGCAACGGCTACAGCGTGGTGAACGGGGTACTGCACAACCCCGGCCCGTGGTTGATTTTGCTGCTGCTGCTGGTGGCCAAAGTAATGGCCACCTTTGCCACGGCGGGCTCCGGCGCGGTGGGCGGCGTGTTTACCCCGGCGCTGTTTGTGGGCTGTTTGATGGGTAGCTTATTTGGCTATGGCGTGCAGGCGTTGTGGCCGGGCGCCACG
The DNA here is from genome assembly GCA_038235025.1 of Burkholderiales bacterium. Classification (GTDB taxonomy): domain Bacteria; phylum Pseudomonadota; class Gammaproteobacteria; order Burkholderiales; family Burkholderiaceae_C; genus Simplicispira. Next base: position 55,133 of record JBBSUJ010000005.1, on the reverse strand, counting down.
TCGTCATCGTCGGCCTACGCCATGGTGGGCATGGGCGCGTTTTTGGCGGCCGCCACGCAGGCGCCGTTGATGGCCGTACTGATGATTTTCGAGATGACGCTGAGCTACGAGGTCATGCTGCCGCTGATGGCCGCCAGCGTAGTGGCGTACTTTGTGGCGCGCTCTATTCAGGGCGGCTCGATGTACCAAATTACGGTGCAGCGCCGCGAGGCACATGACGCGCGCAGCCGCCTGCGAGGCCTGCACATGCGCGAGCTGGTGCAGCCCGCGCATACGGTGGTGCCGCCCGATGCCGATCTGGGCACGATGCGCCGCTTGTTTCTCGAATATCCCGTCAAGTATTTGTACGTGGCGGATGCGGAGAGGCGATATTTGGGGGTGGTGCCTCTCAACGCGCTGAGTGCGGTGGTGGAGTTGGAAAAGCGCCGCCAGGCACGGCAGAGGCAAGACGCCTCGACGTCGCAGGCTAGTGACGGTGAGCGTGCTCTGCTAAGTTTGGATGGCGTTGCGCCAGAGATCACGCACCTGCACGCAGCTGACTTGCTCAGTCAAGAAATTACAGCCCTTGCTGCCGATATGGAGCTGGGCGAGGCGCTGCAGCGTTTTCTGGAGCATCGGGGCGAGCGCCTTCCAGTGGTGGAAAGTTTGGAGCACCCGGTGTTGTTGGGCGTGGTCGCCAAAAGTGATTTGCTAGCGACCTATGTGCGGCTGAGCGATACCGGGCCGGGCGTGTAGCTGGCGAGAAGCGCGCACGAAGGCGGGTATCGGTGGGTGGCGCGGGCGTTGTGTATTTTCTCCTTGATGCTCCCACCCACGTGCTCACTCCCATGTCGGTAGGCGGTACGCAACGCGTCACTGCCAAGAGCCCTCAACACGTCCGGCAGAGTTTGCTTTAAGCGCGGACACCAGTAGGACATTGCGAGGCAGTCACTACAAGGTGATTTCTATGGAGCCAACCTCATCAACGGCTCTCACATGTCGGGTTTTGCGTTGTTGAACCGCGCGAAGCTGATCGTAGATCAAGACCAGCTACGCACCCATTGAAAAAAGGGGTGCAATGGACTCATACCATGTCGAACCCTGAGTCGATCAAAAACTCTTCACGAGTGGTTTGACTTGCAGCTATCGGACTATGGACCTGGGGCCATGCGGGTCACCACCATTGGAAAAAGGCACCCTGACGGCCAGCCCGCTTGATTGAGGGAAGAGCGGTGAGGCGCGCGGGTTCGCACAGTGGCTCGATACCCGTTTTTGCGCCGGTCATGCCCCCGCTTTTTCGTGCTCTCCTGCGCGATTAATCCGTGGATCTCTTGACTTGGTGCATTGCTGACGATTGCAGAGGGCACGCGGCCTACAGCTTTTTGACCTATTTCGCATAGAGTCTGTAAAAACCGCGTGGCGTTCGCAGACGGTCTGCCGAACGCACTTGCGCCTATAAGGAAACTTAGATGCTGCCTTACGCCAAATCCACGCTCAGTCGCGCCGACCTCGACGCAATGCCTGGCGTCACTGTCCTCGATTTCGGTACCGACGCATGCGGCTACTGCCAAGCTGCAAAGCCCCATGTCGACGCTGCCCTCGCTGAAGCGCCCGGCATGTTGCACATGAAAATCGAGGATGGGCCTGGCCGCCCGCTGGGCCGTTCGTTCGACGTGAAGTTGTGGCCGACGGTGATCGTGCTGCAGGACGGCAGTGAAGTGGCGCGGGTTGTGCGCCCAGCGGACATTGCCGCAGTGCGCGACGCGTTGGCCCATGGCAACCGCATTGCCGATGAGAGCGAACGACCGCGTCAGACCATTTCGCCTTGAGCGATGGGTCAGCGCGGCGCGGGCCTTATGGGTGTCCGGGTTGAAGCACCCGGCTAACTGGTTAAATATCAGCCCGCCGTTAGATTGGCCTGTGCGGCTTTGGCTCTGTTGGCAGCCGCACGGTCAACCATTGACTCGTGCACCAGTTGCGGCTCGGTTGCCCCCGGTGGCAGTGGTTCCACCGTGACCCGCACCTCCAATGTGTGGCCAGCGCCGCCGTGCAACACGCCGCGCATGGGCGAGACGTCCGAGAAATCACGGCCTATGGCCAATGTCACATAGTCTTCGCCGGCGCAGCGGCCATTGGTGGGGTCAAAGTCAATCCATTGGCCTTTGCCAGATGAATCGGGTGCGTCCGCATCGGGGAACCAGGCCGAGATCCAGGCGTGAGATGCATCGGCACCCACCAAGCGGGGCTGGCCCGCTGGCGGGTGCGTGAGCAGGTAGCCGCTGACATAACGTGCAGGCAGGCCCATGCCGCGCAGGCAGGCAATCATGATGTGCGCAAAATCCTGGCACACGCCGCGCCGTTGCTCCAATGCCTGCACGGCGGGGGTGTTGATCTCGGTGCTGGTCCCGTCGTACTTGAACTCGTTGTAGATACGCAGGTTCAGCTCTGATACGGCTTCAAAAGCGCTGCGGCCCGCGCTAAAGCTGGGACGGGCATAGGCGTCGATGGCATCGTCTCGCGGCACATAGGGCGACGAAAAGTTAAACGCCGAGGCACTGTCGTACGGCGCGCCCGCGCGGTAGCGAAAGCGCTCACGCACCGCCTCCCAGCCCAATCTCAGGGTGGCCAGCGTGGCCACCGGCGGCACCTCTGTTTGCACCAGGCTGCGCGCGCAAACCAACAGCGATTCGTGCCGCGTGCCCAGCTCAAAGAAGCTGCGCGTGTTGCCGTGCAAGTCGCGCGATTCGGTCTGGTTGGCGGGCTCCGGTTCCACGCTCAGCTGGTGCGATAGCAAGCGCTGCGTGTCGGTGTTGCGCGGCTTGAGGTGCACCATGTGCTGTGCTGTTTCAACCGCAGGGCTGTAGTCGTAATGGGTTTCGTGGGTGACGTGAAGCAACATGGGGTTCGATAAATTACAAGCCTGAAATCGTGACGCCTGGGCCCAGCCGCAAACCGTTCATGCTCCGACGGATTGCTGCGATTCAAAGGTGTGGGTGAAGTACCGGGCGCTGATGCTGCTAGCGACCTCGTAAGCCGACGCTTCGCAGTTTTGCAGCAACTGCGCCAAGACCGGGTAGTGCACCTCGGTCCCCGGTTCGCAGAGCGCTTCAAGATACCAGGTGCGGGTATCGAGCAGTGGCTTTGTGAGATCGCTCTGTGTGCCAGAGACGGTTCCGGGCAGTCGGTGCATGCGTTTGGTAAGCGCGTGCGTGACCCACGACAGGGAGCGTGGGTTGTCGTGGTCCAGCACCAGCAAGTCGACCATGGCGGCCGCGTCGCGCCGTTGCTGGTAGCGGGCATGAAAGGTGATGGTGCTGTCAAAGAGCGCCAGCACCGCCTCAAAACCGGCCATGCTGTGCACCGAACCGGTTTCGAACGCGCTGGCCAGTGCGTAGGTCAGAAAACTCAAGCGCTCTAAATGCCGGCCGATGGACAGCAACTGCCAAGCTTCGTCACGGGTCATGTGATCGGTCTGAGCACCGGTCATCGCCGCCAAGGCGCCGGCGGCGCTCTCCAGCATGAGCTGAGCTGCCACCGGCGAATAGCGCGCCTCGCCGGTCTCGCCGGCCATCTCGGCGCTGCTTTGCAGGAAATCAGCTTCGGCGTGCTCGATCTCGTTCCAGTGGTCGGGCGACATGCGCTCGCGCACCGCCGCCGCGGCGTGCCGGATGCTCTGCAGGTTGGAGCCCACGCTGGCTTGGTCTTTTACGTCTCCCATGCTGGCGATCAACGCGCGCTCGAACACGCGGCGCGATTGCGGGGCCGTGGGAACCTCGTCACTGACCAGCGCATTGCGAAGCGCCAGCCGGTGCAGCCAGTTCAGTAGGGGGGGTGAGTTGGCATCGTCGCCGGCCAGCAGGTTCAGCGTGAGGCGTGCCAAGCGCACCGAGTTGTCGGCGCGTTCGGTGTAGCGGCCAAGCCAGAACATGTTCTCGGCGGCGCGGCTAGTGACTGGTGCGCGGTAGCGTTCAATAGTGGCGCGCAAGGCCAGCGGCGGCAGGCGTGAATTGCGGTCGACGTCGCCCAGCGAATGCACCCACACGTCGGCGCTACCGCCGCCGCGCTGCATCGACGCGATCTGGGCATTGGTGCCTGCCAGACGCGCCATGCCCCCCGGCAACACGCGCCAGGATGCCGGCCCGTCGCTGACGGCAAAAACGCGCAGCATGACGGCGCGCGGCACAATGCGCCCGCCCGCAGAGTCGCCCTGCCAGGTGGGCATTTGCGACAGCGGCATGTAGCGCTGCAGGGTGTGCAAGTGGCCGTGACGCGCAATGCGGCCCGCCCATTCGTCTTGCTCGCGCTGGGAGAGCTGACTGCCCAATACCGTGTGAAAGTGGCTCTCGCCCGAGCCAATGTAGGTGGGTTTGATGACGCAGTCCGCCAGCGTGGGCAGCGCGCTTTCCATGGCGGCGCGCTCGCCGCACCACCAAGTGGGCAGCGCGGGCAATTGCAGGGTTTCACCAATGAGGTGCCGCGCCAGCGCTGGCAAGAAACCCAGAAGCGCGGGGGATTCCAGGAATGCCGAACCGGGCATGTTGGCGATAAGCACGTGGCCGGAGCGCACCGCCTGCAACAAGCCGGGCACGCCCAGCGTGGAGTCGGGCCGCAGTTCCAGCGGGTCGAGAAACTCATCATCCAGCCGCTTGACGACGCCATGCACCGGGCGCAGCCCGTCCAGGGTTTTGAGGAACAAGCGCTGGTCGCGCACCGTCAGGTCACCGCCCTCGACCAAGGTCAGGCCCAAGTACCGGGCCAGGTAGACATGCTCAAAGTAGGTTTCGCTGTAGCGCCCAGGGGTGAGCAGCACGATGTGGGGCGGGTTGCCAAAGGCGCAGCGGGCTTTCAGGTTGTCTACCAAGGCGGTGTAGGTGGCGGCCAGCCGCTGCACGTTCATGGATTCGAACGCCTGGGGGAACTGGCGCGATACCGCCACTCGGTTCTCCAGCAGATACCCCAGCCCGGATGGCGCTTGCGTGCGCTGCGACACCACCCACCACTCGCCGTCCGGTCCGCGTGCCAAGTCAAAAGCCGCAATGTGCAGCCAGGTGTCGCCGGGGGGGCGCACACCGTGCATGGAGCGCAGATACCCGGCGTGGCCATGCACCAGCGCAGGTGGCAGCAAGCCCTGCTGCAACAACTGCTGCGGGCCATACACATCCGCCATCACACGGTCCAGCACGCGCACGCGCTGCAGCACACCGGCTTCTATGCGCGCCCAGTTGTCGGGCGGCACGATCAGCGGGAACAAGTCCAGCGACCAAGGCCTGGTCGGAGCTCCGCTGTCGGTATGGACGTTGTAGGTGACGCCGTTGTCACGCACCTGGCGCTCCATCAGCGCAGCGCGCCGAGGCAGGTCGGTCAAACCATCGGGACCGAGCTCGTCGAAGAAATGCCGCCAGGGCGGCGCGATCGCAGACGGGTCGGCGGCTGTGGCAGCTACCTGAGTGGGCGCAGCAGGGGTCTGTGCGTGAGCCAATGCGTCGCGCAACAAGGGCGTTGGCGCGTTGCTGTGCGGCTGGCTGAGACGCGCTGCAGGACGCACCACACCGCGTAGTTCGTCGAAGTGCCCAGGGCTGGCGCTTAGCGCAAGGCTGGCCGCCAACTCAGCGGGCGATTGCGGCACGCCCGTCTCAAAAAGGCTGTTGTTCACGCGATGTCACCCGTTGTAAGGAGAGAATGCCGGCGCACGCAGCGCCAGTGTGGGAGTTTGTCCATTTAAACAAGAATAGCGGTGTGGACTAGCTCCTAAGGTCTAAGGTGAAGGGGAATTCACGGCTGCCGCACAGCTCGATGGTGGCCGGCGGCACATCCATAGTCCCTGGGGTGTGGCCCATTTCCAGGAAGCGCGAATGACGCCGGCTTTCTGCCTCGTTCGCATTCACCGGGAACGAGTCATAACTCAGGCCGCCGGGGTGCGACACAAAATACTGGCAGCCACCCATGGAGCGTTTCATCCAGGTGTCGACCAAGTCAAAAGTCAAGGGTGCATGGGCCTCAATCGCCGGGTGCAGCGATGACGGCGGGTTCCAGGCTTTGTAGCGCACACCGGCCACAAACTCGCCTTTGACGCCGGTGGGCTGCAGCGGCAACGCGCGGCCGTTGACCGTGACCACGTGGCGGCTTTCGTTCAGGCCGGTGACGCGCACCTCGATGCGCTCGAGCGATGAGTCGACATAGCGCGCCGTAGCGCCTGAGCGGGTTTCCTCGCCCATCACATGCCAGGGCTCCAGCGCGTTGCGCAGCTGCAGCTTGATGCCCATGGCCTGCATGTTCCCCATCAATGGGAAACGGAACTCCAGATGCGGTGCAAACCAGTGGGCATCAAAGGCAAAACCAGCCCGGTTCATCTCGGCAATCACATCATCAAAATCCATCTTGACGAAGGTGGGCAGCAGGAAACGGTCGTGCAGCTCGGTGCCCCAGCGGGCGGCGGGGGCTTCATAAGGCGTTTCCCAGAAGCGCGCCACCAAGGCGCGAATCAACAATTGCTGCACGATGCTCATGCGGGCATGGGGCGGCATCTCGAACGCGCGCAGTTCCAGCAGGCCCAGGCGGCCGGTGCTGGAATCGGGCGAGTAGAGCTTGTCGATGCAGAACTCGCTGCGGTGCGTGTTGCCGCTGATGTCGATCAGGATGTTGCGCAGCGTGCGGTCCACCACCCACGGCGGCATGGCCTCGCCGTGTTTTTTTCGTGCCGCGTGGATCTGCTTGATCGCAATTTCCATCTCGTAGAGTTGGTCGTTGCGGGCTTCGTCCACGCGCGGTGCCTGACTGCTCGGGCCAATGAACATGCCCGAGAACAGGTACGAGAGCGATGGGTGGTTGTGCCAATACAAGAGCAGGCTGGCAAGCAGCTCGGGCCGGCGCAGGAACGGGCTGTCTTCAGTCGTCGCGCCACCCATCACGATGTGGTTGCCCCCGCCAGTGCCGGTGTGGCGGCCATCGGTCATGAACTTCTCGGCCGACAGGCCGGTCTGCCAAGCCGCGTCGTACAAGAACTCGGTGTTGGCGACCAGTTCGCGCCAGCTGTTCACTGGGTGAACGTTCACCTCGATCACGCCAGGGTCTGGGGTGACCGACAAAACCTTGAGGCGCACGTCGCGCGGTGGCGCGTAGCCTTCCATGACGATTTGCATCTTCAGGTCGCGCGCCGAGGCTTCGATGGCAGCCACCAAATCCAGGTAGTCCTCCAGTCGCTCCAGCGGCGGCATGAAGACGTAGAGCACGCCAGAGGGTTTGCCGACCTTGTCGTTCACCGGACCATTGGCCCGGCGCGGATCGCGCACTTCTACGCACAAACCGGTACGCAGGACGTCGCCAGCCGAGCTGCCGCGCTTGGGCGTGGCGGTAGCGTCATCACCAGCGGTGCTTGTTTTGTCTGCACCCGTGTCGTCAACGGCGCTTGCGGGATAGCGCTCGCTCAACTTAGCGGCTGGAAGCAGGTTGGCGACAGGCGCAGTCGGGTCGCGGTCAATCTGGTATGGGTAGTCGGCGGTGCTGGCAAAGGGTTGTGAGTCCAGCGGCAGGCGGAATCCCATGGGCGAATCGCCGGGGATCAGGTGCAGCCGGTCTTCGCGCAGAAACCACGAGCCGCTTTTCCAGCCAGGGCCCTCTGAGGCCGGCAGGTCAGCGCCAGCGTTGCCGGGCGCTAATGGAAGCAAGTAACCAATGACGGCATCGAGCTTTTGCGAGAACACGCGGTGCAGGCGGGCGCGCTCCAACTCGTCGTCCAGCCGGGATGCGAACGGGTCGACATTGACCGGCAGGCGCTTCTCGCGCCAGAGGTAGTAATACACATCCTCGTAGCCCGCCATGATGTGGCTGCCGCCCACGCCCAGCTTGCCCGCCAGCGTTTCAGTGAAGCGCCGTGCGTCATCAGCGGTGTAGTGGGTGGGGTGGCGCTCATCGCAGAACAGGGAAGGGTCAGCCCACAGCGGCTCGCCGTCGGTGCGCCAGAAAATGGACAGAGCCCAGCGCGGCAACGGCTCACCGGGGTACCACTTGCCCTGACCGAAATGCAGGAAGCCTCCTTGGCCGTACTCGGCCTGCAGTCGGTGCACCAGCTCGGTGGAAAAGCCGCGCTTTGTTGGGCCTAGCGCATCCAGGTTCCATTCATCCGCATCGCGGTCGGTGGTGGCCACAAAGGTGGGCTCGCCGCCCATGGTTAGGCGCACGTCGCCCGCCACCAAGCGCTCATCCACCGCGTCGCCCAGCGCCAGCACTTTGGCCCACTCATCTTCGGTGTAGGGCAGGGTGACGCGCGGCGTCTCCATGAAACGCGTAATCGTCATTTCGTGGGCAAATTCGACTTGCGCCGGACCCACGACGCCTTCAATGGGAGCAGCGCTGCCGGGGGTGGGCGTGCAGGCTAAGGGAATATGGCCTTCACCGGCCATCATTCCTGATGTGGCATCAAGCCCTACCCAGCCTGCGCCGGGTAGGAACACCTCGCACCATGCGTGCAAATCGGTGAAGTCCACGGTGGTGCCGCTGGGGCCGTCCAGCGCTTTCACGTCGGGTGTGAGCTGGATCAGGTAGCCCGACACAAAGCGCGCAGCCAGCCCGACGTTGCGCAGCAATTGCACCAGCAGCCAGCCCGAATCGCGGCACGAACCCGAGGCATTGGTGAGCGTTTCTTCGGGCGTTTGTACCCCCGGCTCCATGCGGATCAGGTAGTTGACGTCTTGCTGCACCCGCTGGTTGATCTGCACCAAAAAATCAATGGTGCGTTTTTCGGTCAGGTCGATGCCGGCGATGTAATCCTTGAGCTTGGGCGTGACGGGCTCGCATGCCAAGTACGGAGCCAGCTCTTGCGCTTGCGCTTGGGTGTACTTGAAAGGGAAATTTTCGGCTTGCGGTTCCAGGAAGAAGTCGAAGGGGTTGTAGACCGTCATGTCCACTACCAAATCCACCGTCACCTTGAATTTGCGCGTCTTCTCGGGGAACACCAGCCGCGCCATGTAGTTGGCAAACGGGTCCTGCTGCCAATTGACAAAGTGGTCCGCAGGCTCTACCTGCAGCGAGTAAGAAACGACCTTGCTGCGCGAGTGCGGCGCGGGCCGCAGGCGGACAATTTGAGGCCCCAATTGGACGGGGCGATCGTATTTATAGTGGGTGACGTGGTGCAGTGCGGCGTGAATGGACATGAATCCTTCTGGGCATACCGCGAGACGCGGCGCGTGGCTTTCATATTAGTCGACACCCCTCATTTCACGCGTAGGCGAATGGGGCCGGTGCCCGCCCGCCGGACGTACTTGTCCCCCCATGCGCCTTAGCGCGAATGGCGAGACGGCTGACCCGCCCCTCCTCGCAGCCTGCAGGCCTCAGGTTTGCGCCAGCGTTGGGTAATCGGTGTAGCCCTTGGCACCGCCGCCATAGAAGGTGTCCTTGTCGGGTTTGTTGAGCGGAGCGTCCTGGCGCAGGCGCGCGACCAGATCGGGGTTGGCAAGAAAGGCGCGGCCAAAGGCCACCAAATCAGCGCCGTGGGCCAGCGCTTTTTCGGCGTCGGCTTTGTCGTTAAAGCCGTTGTTCACCATCCACGCGCCTTTGCCGCCGCCCTTGCGGTACACCGCGTGCAGCGCGTCGTAGTCGAACGGGCGTCCGTCCACCTCGCGTGGGCCGCCGGTGGCCCCTACGATGATGTGGACATACGCCAGGCCCAGCGGAGCGAGCTGGTGCAGCAAATAGTCAAAGGTTTGCTGTGGCTCGGCGTCCTCGATGTCGTTGGCCGGGGTGACGGGCGATAGCCGAATGCCGGTTCGGTCAGCCCCAATCTCGTCGATCACGCCACGCACCACTTCGAGGGTCAGGCGGGCACGGTTTTTCACATTGCCGCCGTAGTCGTCTTCACGGTGGTTGGCACCGGTTTTCAGAAACTGGTCAAGCAAGTAGCCGTTGGCACCGTGAATTTCCACGCCGTCAAAGCCGCAGGCAATGGCATTGCGTGCCGCGTGGCGGAAATCCTGCACGATGCCGGGCAGCTCGGCGGCGTCCAGCGCGCGGGGCTCGGAGGTGTCTACATATTCGGGCTTGCCGTTTTTGATCAGCACCGTCTGGGTTTTGGCGGCAATGGCCGAAGGGGCAACCGGCTTGCCATGATTGGGCTGCAGGTCCACGTGTGAAATGCGACCCACGTGCCACAGCTGCACCACGATGCGCCCGCCGGCTTTGTGAACCGAGTCGGTCACCTTGCGCCAGCCGTCCAGCTGCTCGGTGGAGTAGAGGCCGGGGACGTCCGAGTAGCCCTGGGCTTGCGGTGTGATGGCGGTTGCCTCGGTGACGATGAGGCCGGCGCTGGCGCGCTGGGTGTAGTACTCGGACATGAGTGCAGTGGGAATGGCCCCCGGCGCGCGGTTGCGGGTCAGTGGGGCCATAACGGTGCGGTTGGCCAGGTGAAGGGCACCAGTGGAGAGTGGTTCGAACAGGCGGGTCATGGGGTCTTTCTTGAAGGGAGAGGTGTATGAGGTGCGAGAGCTGTCAAAGCAGGCAGCGCCGTAAAAGGGGCAAGCGTGGGGCGCGCGTGCATCGCAATCAACCAAGGCTATCGGCAGATGGGCGGTGTGCGTGCAGGAACGCGCCGCATTTCCAGGGAGGCCGAGAGATTTGGCCAAAAATTTAGCCAAATCGGGCTCTAGCGCTTATGGAGTAAGCGTGGGTAGCTATTAAAGTTGAAAAAGCGTGCGAGTCTGGAAGCGGCTCAAGGGTCTCCTTAAAGGCAAGCGAAAGCGCGCGTGGCGCTGCCACGCGACCGCCTTGGCGACAAGGGGCGCAGCCCTCCAGCGGCACAATTCCTGCGCTATGCCCGTACCCAAAGCTCCGCCGCCGTCCAGCCTGTTGTTGGCGCTTTCGCTTTCTATGGGCGCTGCGATTGCGCTGGGTATTACGCGGTTTTCGTACGCATTGCTGTTACCGCCGATGCGCAGCGACCTGGGCTGGAGCTACTTGCTGGCTGGCGGCATGAACACGGCCAACGCAGTGGGCTACTTGGTGGGAGCGCTGGGCTCGCCCTGGTTGCTGCGCCGGTATGCACCCGGCGGCCTTTTGCTGTGGGGAGCGGTGGCGGCAACGGCGCTAATGGCTGTGGCCGGGTTCTTGCTGGGTGCCGAGGCATTGCTGGCGCAGCGGCTATTGGCCGGCGTGGCGAGTGCCGTGGTGTTTGTGGCGGGCGGGCTCATGGCGGCGCGGCTGGGCCTGCGCGATGGTGGGCACAGTGGCTTGTTGCTGGGCATCTACTACGGCGGCACCGGCTGGGGCATTACGGCGTCGGCCCTGCTGGTGCCGGTGGTGCTGGAGCTTGCCGGACCACCGCATTCCTGGGGGTGGGCGTGGTGGTGGCTGGCAATGGTTTCGGCGTTGGCGACCCTGGCCCTGGCCTGGCCCGCGCGCACGTTGGCGCGCTGGGACCTGACGAGCCAAGAGCCGCAAGCTGGTGGGCACAGTGCGCCCGCCAACACTGCTAGTGCCGCCGCCTGGCTGACGCCGCAGCCCTTTGGGCATGCGCCACCCGTTGGCCGGCAAGCCGCCCACAGGTCCGCCCTGCCGCTGCGCGCTTTGTGGCCCGCGCTTGCGGGGTACGCGCTGTTCGGGGTGGGCTACATCGGCTACATGACCTTTGTGGTGGCGCTGCTGCGCGAGCAGGGCTTGGGCACGGGTGCCATCACGGTTTTCTACACGCTGCTGGGGCTGGCGGTGGTGGTGTCGGCGCGGGTATGGGCAGGGTTGCTGGATCGCAGCAAGGGTGGCGGGGCGTTGGCGCTGCTCAGTGGCTTGCTGGGGGTGGCCACGGTGCTGCCGGCCGTAACGTCGGTATGGCCAGTGGTGTTGGCGTCGGGGCTGCTGTTTGGGGGCGTGTTCTTGTCGTTGGTGGCATCGACCACGGCGTTGGTGCGGCATAACCTGCCGGTGGCGCAGTGGGCCGGCGGCATCAGCGTGTTCACGATCGTATTTGCCGTGGGTCAAATTGCCGGCCCGGTGGTGGTGGGCGCTATTGCAGATGCCTCGGGCGGGCTGGCGCGCGGGTTGGTGTTTTCAGCCTGCGCGCTTTGGCTGGGCGCGCTGCTGGCGTGGCGGCAGCGGCCGCTTTGATGAGGCCTTTCGTCTCTGGCTTCCGCACCAAGGCCGAGCGTTCACTTTTCCACTTTCATGTTTTGGGCCGGCAGCCGGTTTGTGGCGATCTGCGAATCGATGATCAGGTGTGTGTCGGCAGCTGCAGGCCGCTCGTTCAGTGCACCGCGTCTGGCAGGTGCGAAATGCCAAATCGCGCCGCTAGGACACCCAATTTTTTGTCTAGCGTCCACAAACTTAGGCCCGGCGTCATCAGAGTAGAGGCCAGCAGCAACATGTCTACCAAGCCGCACCCGAGGCCAAAAAGGCGCTCATTTTCGATGAGCAGCATGGCCTCCTCGATGCTGGCTTGGCGTGGTCGTTGGAGTATCCCGAGGTCTGCGAGCGTTTGCGCGCGATGGGGCGGCGTGCCGCACGCAAGTTCCCCGAGCACCAGGGGGTGGATAGTCACCATGTCGCGGGTGAGCAGCGCAGTGAGCGCGTCGTTGCCACGCCGCAGGTGATGCACCCAGACGGAGGTGTCGACCAAAACGCTGTTCACGGTGACGGGTTGGGGCGGTCGCGCGGAATGCTTGGCATTTGCGGTGCGCTAGCGCCCAGCGCCGCGAGCCGCTTGCCTGCTTGAATACGCACAAAGGTTTTGACAGCTTCCCGAAACAGGTCCGCTTTGTCCATGTCGGGGTCGGCTACTTCAAGGGCTTTTTCGTACAAGCTGTCGTCAATGGTGACGGTGGTTCGCATCGTGGCTCCCGCATCTAAGATGATGCTATTTTTCATCATCTTAGATGATGGGATGGCCTGCTGCGATGTCCCTCGGATGACTACTTGATAAGCCCCTCAGCCCTCATCGCTTCCACCACGGCCGGGCGAGCACCCACGCGTTCACGAAACGCGGCAAGGTGCGTCAGGTGTGACAGGTCAATGGCCACGTGTTTGGCCCAGCCACTGACCGTGAACAAATACGGGTCGGCCACGGTGTATTGCGTACCCATCAAGTAGTCGTGCTTGCCCAGGTGTTCATCGACAAAAGCCAGGCGCGAGAGCAGGCGTTCTTTGACGCTGGCCTTGTATTCGGCATTGGCTGGGGAGCCAAAGAAGGGGGCAAAATTTTTGTGCAGCTCGGTGCCAATGAAGGCCAGCCACTCTTGCAGTTCGTAGCGCTCAAAACTGCTGGCTTGCGGGGCTAGGTGGTGCTCCGGTACCTGGTCCGCCAAGTACTGCAGAATGGCCGCGGTTTCGCGCAGTGAGCGGCCGTCGTCCAGCACCAAGAAGGGCACATAGCCCAGCGGGTTGATGGAGTAGAAGTCAGTGCCGTCGGGCAGCTTGTGTGTTTTGGTGGGGGCGGCGATGGCCTCAAACGCCAAGCCCGCTTCGCGCAGCACGACGTGGGGCGCTAGGGAGCAGGCACCGGGGGAGTAGTAAAGCTTCATGGGTTTTCTGGGTTCTGAAAGAGCTGTGATTCGGGCTCGCTCCTGGGGAGCGCGCGGTGGGCCGCCCCGCATGCTATGCGTTGCGCGGGTTTTTTGCTGCGGTGCTGGTGGATGCTGCTTGCCGCGGTGCGGCCGGGCGTTTGGCCGCGGCAGGCGCACGCGCGGGCTCCAGACCACCGAGCACCGCCGCTTCCGACTGCTTGCGCAGCGCCTTCAACAGCGGCGGCTCAAACTGGCGCTGTACCGAAATGGCGTAGAAATTCTCGTGCAGGTCGGGTACGGCGGCGTATTCGACCAAGCGGCCGGTGCGCAGCTCGTCCTGCACCACCACCGGCGGCAGCAAGGCCACGCTGTCGGAGTCGCGCGCCAGCAAGCGCATGAGGGCCATGTCGTCCACTTCGGCGCGCAGTGTGTAGCGAATGCCGCGTTGCTCGCAAAACAAGTCAAACGCCGCGCGGATATCGTTGTCGCGGCCGGGGAGCAGCAGGGGTACTTCGCACAGGTCTTGCGGAAAGCGAAAAGGCGCGTCGTCCGGGCGCGGCCGCCCGATCAGGCTCACCGGCTGGCGGGCCACGCGCTGGCAGCGCCAGGGATTGTCGGTGCTGGCGTGCACGCGCTGGTTGGACAAAATCAAATCGAGCGTGTGCACCCGCAGGCGGCCCAGCAGCTCCAGCAGGTTGCCCGACTGCAGCACCAGCTCCACGTCATCGCGCGCCAGCAGCGGGCGCAAAAAGTTTTCCTGAAAATTACGCGACAAGGTGGCCACCGCTCCTACGCGCAGAACCTGGCGCTCTTCCCGCCGGCCCTCGCGCATCACGGCCACCAGCTCGCTGCCCGCCGCGAAAATGGAGTCGGCATAGCCCAAGGCCAACTGGCCCGCCTCGGTTAATTGCAGGCCCCGACCCACGCGGGCAAACAGCGGCTGGCCGAGCTGCTCTTCGAGCTGGCGAATCTGCGCCGACAAGGCCGATTGCGACACATGCAGGCGCGTGGCGGCGCGGGTCAGGTTGCCCTCACGCGCTACGGCCCAAAAGTAGTGCAAATGGTGAAAGTTGAGGCGGGACATGGTGTGTTTTCAAACGCAGGCCTTGGACCTTGTGGCTGTATGGCCGGCAAGCGTTCTGTTTAAGCGTACGAAACGTCCGGGAAAATGAATTTTACAGAATGATGCCTTGGCGGCACAGTCGAGGCATTCGTATTGGAGATGTTGATGAGCTTCGTAATTTCCCCGTCGGCCGACTTGTCGCTGTGGCAGGCAACCCTGGTGTTGTCCCCGGCCCTGGTGATGGGTCTGGCGGCCATGCTGGTGCGGCGCAGCACGGCTGTGGCCTGGCAAACGGCGCGCGGTGCGGCCACCGCGGGTGTGGCACTGGCATTGGCCGGGCTGGTGATGGTGGCTATGGGCCACCAGGGCGCGGGCTTCGGGCAGCGCGCCGACGCGCTGGGCGCGGTGGTGATGCTGCTGGTGGCTTTTGTGGGCTGGGTAATCGTGCGCTATTCGCAGCGCTATTTGCAAGGCGAGCGGCAAGAGCGGCATTACGTGCGCTGGCTGTTGGCGACTCTGGCAACCGTGTTTCTTGTCGTGGCGACCAACCATGTGTTGGTGCTGGCGTTGGCCTGGCTGGCCACCAGCCTGACGCTGCACCACCTACTGGTGTTTTTCAACGAGAGGCCTGCGGCCGTGGTTGCTGCGCACAAGAAGTTCATCGTGGCTCGGCTGGCGGACCTGTGCATGGCGGGAGTGGTGGCCTTGCTGTACGTTGCGTTCGGCACCCTGAACATGGACCAGCTGTTTGTAGTGGCCGCAGCCCAGCCCGAATGGCCGGTGTCGGCCCATGCGGCCATCGTGCTGCTCGCGCTGGCGGCGCTGCTCAACTGCGCGCAGCTGCCGTTTCACGGTTGGTTGATTCAGGTAATGGAGGCGCCCACACCCGTCTCGGCGCTGCTGCATGCGGGCATCGTGAACTTGGGTGGGTTTGTGCTGATTCGGTTTGCGCCGCTGGTATCAGAGGTGCCATCGGCCCAAGTGTTGCTGGTGGTAGTGGGCACGACGACGGCAGTGCTGGCGGCGCTGGTGATGACCACGCGCATCAGCGTGAAGGTCATGCTGGCCTGGTCGACCTGCGCGCAGATGGGCTTCATGCTTATGCAGTGCGGTATGGGCGCTTGGGATATGGCGCTGCTGCACTTGCTGGCGCACTCGCTTTACAAGGCGCATGCGTTTCTGTCGGCGGGCGGCGTGGTGCAGCGCAGCATGGTGGGCAAGATGGCACCGGCCAGCGCGCCGACCGGCTGGGGTGCTACCGCGCTGGGAATGGGCGCAGGCACGGTGATGGTGCTGTTGGCTGGGGGGGTTTGGACGGCGTGGGTGCCTGGTGCCCTGGCTTCGCCGGCTCTGTGGGTGCTGGCGGGAGTTGTGGCTTTGGCGCTGGTGCCGCTGGTCAATGGGCGCGCACTATTGCTTGGTGGCTGGCGGCTTGCGGCGTTGGCACTTGGCGCTTTTGCAGTGGCTTTCGGCTACTTCGGCCTGCATGTGTTGTCAACGGCCTGGTTGCAGGTGCCTGAGCAGGCACCGATGGTGGTGCTGTGGACATTCGTGGCGCTGGCGTTCCTGGGGTTGTTCTGCTTGCAATCCTTGATCACCATTGCCCCGCGCTCGGCTCTGGCGCAGCGGCTGTACCCGTGGTTTTATGGCGGTCTGTTTCTGGACGAAAAATTCAACGGCATCGCGTTTCGTCTGTGGGCTCCGGCCCAGCCCACCGCTGCGCCCGTGGTGCACGCGGTGCCTCTGCCCCACAACGGTGCTCCCGGCTTGACCCTTGTTTCTGGAGATTCGGAATGAACGCCATTCCATTGGCCTCATCGGCTTCGCCAGCTGCCGCAGTGACGGAAGCACTCGCACAGCACATCGATGCGGCCTGCGCCCGAGTCGCCCCCACTTGGCCGCTGGACCAGTTCATTGCCGTCAACCCTTATTGGGGCTGGGTCGATCAGCCGATTGAGGCGGTAGCCGGCGCGCTGGGCACGTTGGCGGGCTCGCGCCTGACCTTGCCCCGCACCTGGTTTCAGGTCGAGTGGGCGGCGGGCCGATTGACGCAGGCACATTTGGTGGCAGCTGCAGAGTGTGCCGTGCTCCCTGAGGGCGAAGCCCAAACCGGTGCCGATGCCTTGCCGGTACTGTGCCCGGCGCAGGTAAATGCCCTGGTGCGCGAGCTGGTGCAAGCGCTGGAGCCGGCCAGTGCCGCGCAGCCTGAGCTGCCGCGCCTGCCTTTGGTGACTGATTTGCGTGACGCGGTGGCTCCGGCGCGGCCAGGCCTCTCGTGGACCGAGCTGGTCACCCACCAGGTCAGTCAGCACTGCGCAGCGTATTTCGACGAGCAACAAGCGGCATGGGGCATGGACCCGGCTGCAGGGCTGTACGGCACTTGGCGTCATCAGCTGATGCTGGACCACGGGCTACCCTGGCAAAAAGGCCGGGCCGATTTGGTTGCGCGCGTGGCCGAGTTGCCCGCATCGCCGCGAGAGAGCATTGCCGCATCGCTAGCCGGGCTGCACATTTCGCCGCAGGGCCAGCGGGCTTATTTGAGCGCGGTGCTGCTGTCCTTGGGCGGTTGGTCGGCATGGTGTGCCTATTTGCGCTGGCAGGCCCGGTTGGGAGCGACGGCCGCCAGCAGCGATGACCATATTGAGCAGCTGCTGGCAGTGCGCTTGGCGTGGGAATGCTTGCTGCACCACGATGCACCTGAGGCCCGCCTGCCTGCGGACTGGGCAGCGCACTGGGCCCAAGCCGACGCGGCGGCGCAAGCGTTGGCCCAAGCACAGCGCACCGACTGGCTGCTGCAACACGCCATAGAGATCGCCGAGCAACAGCGGGTGATTGCCGGGCTGACACACGCCGGCCCGGCAGCGCGGGCGGGGCCTGGCACACGGGTCAGCGCGCAGGCCTTGTTCTGTATTGATGTGCGCTCTGAGGTGTTTCGGCGGGCCTTAGAGTGGGCCGACGCCAGCGTTCAAACGCGCGGTTTTGCTGGCTTTTTTGGCTTGCCCATCGCCTACCAGCCCCTGGGCGGTGCCATCAGCCGCCCGCAGCTTCCGGGCTTGCTTGCACCCGCTATGCGAGTGACAGAAACTGTAACGCATCCTGACGGAAAGCCACTGGCGCAGGTGTTGGCGGGCAAGCGGCAAGACACCTTGCGCTGGCGCGAGCGCTGGGCGGCGTTCAAAGGCGCACCCTCCTCGGGCTTTAGCTTTGTGGAGAGCCTGGGCCTGCTGTACGGCGGTAAATTGCTGGGCAGTAGCCTGGCGTCAGGCTCAGCGGCCAAGCGCTGGGAAGACACGGGCCTGCCCAATGGCGCTATCGCTGCACTGCGGCCTACACTGCCTTTGGCGGATGCCGACGCGCAGGCGGCGGGCACCCTGGCCCATGCAATCTTGAGCGCCATGGGTTTGGTGTGCGATTTCGCCCCGCTGGTGCTGATTGCCGGGCACGGCAGCCAAAGCGCCAACAACCCGCACGCAGCGGGCCTGGACTGCGGCGCCTGCGGCGGCCAAAGCGGTGAAGTAAATGCCCGCGTGCTGGCCGATTTGCTCAACCGCCCGGCGGTGCGCGCACAGGTCGCCGTGCTGGGGATTGCGATTCCGGCCGATACGCACTTTTTGCCCGGGCTGCACAACACCACCACGGACGACGTGGTGCTGTTTGATACCGATGCCGTGCCTGCGCCAACGGCAGGCGCACTGCAAGCCTTGAAAACGTCTCTTGCGAGCGCGGGCGTTTCGGCCCGCGCCGAGCGCGCCGCCAGCCTGGGGCTAGCAGACCTGTTACCCAATGCCGACGCGCTGCACCAGGCCCTGCGCGAGCGCGCCAACGATTGGTCGCAGGTGCGGCCCGAGTGGGGTTTGGTGGACAACGCCTCGTTCATCGTAGCGCCGCGTGCGCGCACCCAGCGCATGAACCTTGCGGGCCGCAGCTTTCTGCACGACTACGACTACCGGCTGGACCCTGAGGCCAAAATTCTCACCTTGATCATGACGGCCCCCATGGTGGTCACCAACTGGATCAACCTGCAGTACCACGCTTCTACCGTCGACAACCGGCGCTATGGCAGTGGCAACAAGCTGCTGCACAACGTGGTGGGTGGGCATCTGGGTGTGTTTGAGGGCAACGGCGGCGACCTGCGCATTGGCCTGCCTTTGCAATCGCTGCACGACGGCGAGCGCCTGCGCCACACCCCGCTGCGGCTTAGCGTCTACATCGAAGCGCCGCAGGCGGCCATGGACGGCGTGATGGCCGCCCACGCGGTGGTGCGTGACTTGGTGAACAACGGCTGGCTGCACTTGTTCCAGATCGAGCCGACCACGGGCGCGGTGAGCGTTTGCCGAAACGGCGCTTGGCGGGCGGCGGCGGCGGGCCAAACTGCAGGCGCGGCGGTCTAGCAGGGGTTCGTTTTCGGCTTCAGGGGTTGGCCTGCCTGAATGGCCGGCGCCTGCTTGTCCGAGCGCCTTGCTTTGCACCCCATAAGGCTCTTGCTCAGGTGCTTCTTGTGGCGCGCGAGATTTATAGTCAAATAGGGCTCTAGAGCAGGCAGCGCTTGCGTAAGCAGCTTTGATTGTTATAGCGCATTTGGCAGGTGCCTATGCATCAGCGTGACCGCTGCGTCGTTGAATCGACCTGCCCGTTGGACTGTTGTGAAGACGCGTGCGGATCAGGGCGATGTTGCAAGCGCTTGCGTTGGTGCACGTGCAGCATCGGTCCAGCCATCACAGCACCACCGTCAATGGGGTGCAGTGCCCTGGAGTTGCAATGCTTTGCTTCGCATCAACGGTGATAGGCGCTGATAGGCGGGGACAAGCGCTACGGCGCGGTTTCGGCCAGCGCCGCGCCCGGCAAGCTTCGCTCACACCCCAGCTGCGCAAGCAACCGCTCCAATGCCGGGGTGGGTTGCTTGCCGCGCGGCAACACGCAAAAGCACTGGCGCTGGATGGCGGGCAGAGGAGTGAGCAGTTCCTGCAGGCGCCCGGCTTGCAGAAAATCCTGCACCACCCAGCGCGACAAGCAGGCAATGCCAAGGCCCGCCGCCGCTGCGTTTTTGATGGCCTCGGAGCTGCCCATTTCAATCACCCGCCGGTAGGCATGCACTTGCGCAAGGATGGCCCGGTCGCCCGTCTCCCGGGTGCCCGAGCCCGCTTCGCGCAGCAGCCATACGGCGTTTTGGAGCTGTGCCAGCGTGGTGGGCTCACGTGGGTCCAGGCCTTGCGCACCCTGCGGCGCGGCCACCAGCACCAGCTCGTCATGCACCCAGGGCCTTACCGCCAGGGCAGGGTGGTGCGGATGACCTTCGACCAAGCCAATATCCAGCGCGAAGTCTGCCACCAAGGCGCAAATATCGTCGGTGTTGCCTATCGCCACGGAGGATTGCCAATGCGGCGCTGTTTGCGGGTGCTGGCCGAAGAACTCCGCCAGCACGCGCGGCAGCACATGCGCGCCCAGCGTGGTGCTGGCGCCAATCCGCAGCGACTGCATTTGCTGGTCTGCGCCCCGCGCCATGCGTTCGATATCGGCCGCGCCCTCCAACATGCGCCGGGCGCGCGGCAGCAAGGCGCGCCCGTTGTCGTTCGGCAGCAACCTGCGACCGACCCGGTCAAACAGTTGCAGCGACAACACCCGCTCCAATTCATTCACTGCCGCGCTGGCAGCCGATTGCGAAAGCGCGATGTGGTCTGCCGCCGCCGCCGTGGTGCCCTCCCGCGCGACGGCCACGAACACTTGTAACTGCCGCAGGCTGAGGTGCAAAAGGTCCATGGCCGCATTGTGCCCGCGCTACTCCTATTGACCTGAAAAATGGGTTACTTCAACCAGAATAACCCGTTGGACCGGTCAAGCTATAAGCTTCAAACTTGTGCGCATGGTCCGTCCTCGTCGTTCGTTAGGTGTTGTTCCGCAGCAGATTGTTGGCTTTTCAAGCAGAGGCAGCCGAACATCCCCCGCCCAGCCGCCCCTGCGCCGCCAAATGCTTCCGGGCTTGTTGCTCAGCTCGGCCTTGGCGGCCAGCGCATTGATGTTGAGCACGCACAGTTGGATGGCGGCGCACGGCATGAACGCGCTCACGCTGGCCATTGTGCTGGGCGTGGTCGTGGGCAACACCGTGTATCCGGCGCTGGAAGGGCGCTGCGCCACGGGGGTAGGCGTTTCCAAGCAGCAGTTATTGCGCCTTGGCATCGTGCTGTACGGGCTACGCCTCACGGTGGCCGACATTGGCGCTGTGGGCGCGGCGGGTGTGGTCACGAATTTGCTGGTGGTTGCTACCACCTTTGCGCTGGCTTGCTGGTTGGGGGTGCGGTGGCTGGGCATGGACCGCCGCGCCGCCATGTTGATTGCGGCTGGTAGTTCGATTTGCGGCGCCGCTGCGGTGATGGCCGCAGCGCCAGTGTTGCGCGCCCGTGCCGAAGAGGTGACGGTGGCGGCGGCCACGGTAGTGGTGTTTGGCACGCTGGCCATGTTTCTGTACCCGTTGATGCTTAGTTGGGGCAGCGTCGCTGGCTGGTTGCCGTCAGGCGACAAGGCCTTCGGCATCTATATCGGCTCGACCATTCATGAAGTGGCGCAGGTGCTGGTGGCGGGCCGCTCGGTGAGCGAGGCAGCCGCCGATACAGCGGTGGTGACCAAAATGGTGCGGGTGATGCTGCTGGCGCCGGTACTGTTGCTGCTGTCTTTTTGGGTAGCGGGGCATACAAGCCGCGAAAGCTCCACGCATGACGACTCGTCATGGGTAAGTAGCCGCGGCATCTCTATTCCATGGTTTGCCTTTGCGTTTATCGGTATGGTGCTCTTCAATTCACTGCAGTGGCTCCCGGCGGGCTTGGTAAGCGCCGCTGTACAGGTCGACAACTTTGCGCTGGCGATGGCGATGGCAGCGCTGGGGCTTACCACCCAAGTAAGCGCCTTGAGCAAGGCGGGTTTGCGGCCCTTGGCGTTGGCGGGTGTGCTGTTCATCTGGTTGGTCGTCGGAGGTGCGGTGATCAACCAAGGCGTGCCGCGTTTGTTGACTCTCCTTTGAGCGCATTCGCTTCAGCCAAGGGTGTGTTCCACGTGAAACACCCTTGCGCGCCATTGGTGGGAAAATCGAGGCATACCGTCAATCCTTGACGTTGGTCGTTTCGGAGTGTGTCCCATGTTGTATCCCAAAGAATTTGATGTCATCGTCGTCGGTGGCGGCCATGCCGGCACCGAGGCCGCGCTGGCCGCCGCCCGCATGGGAAGCCGCACTTTGCTGCTGACCCACAACATCGAAACCCTGGGGCAGATGAGCTGCAACCCGTCTATCGGCGGCATCGGCAAGGGCCACTTGGTGAAAGAAGTGGACGCGCTGGGCGGCGCGATGGCATTGGCGACTGATGTGTCTGGCATTCAGTTTCGCATTCTGAACTCCAGCAAAGGGCCTGCTGTACGCGCTACGCGCGCGCAAGCTGACCGCGTTCTGTACAAGGCGGCCATTCGGCACGCATTGGAGAATCAGCCCAACTTGTGGCTTTTCCAGCAAGCGGTCGATGACTTGATGGTGGAGGGCGACCGGGTGGTCGGCGCCGTTACCCAGGTGGGTGTGCAGTTTCGCAGTCGCACCGTGGTGCTGACGGCAGGCACTTTTCTGGACGGGAAAATCCATGTGGGGCTGAGCAACTATGCGGCCGGCAGGGCGGGTGACCCGCCGGCGGCGAGTCTGTCGGCGCGGCTCAAAGAATTGCAGCTGCCACAAGGCCGGCTCAAAACCGGAACACCCCCGCGCATCGACGGCCGCAGCATTGATTTCTCGAAGTGCCAAGAGCAACCCGGCGACGGCATGCCGGGCGGCGTGAACGAGGGCAAGGTTCCGGTTTTCAGCTTCATGGCGCATGCGCATGGGGGTGCGGCCATGCACCCGGCACAAATGCCGTGCTGGATTACGCACACCAACCTGCGCACACACGACATCATTCGCAGCGGTTTTGATCGCAGTCCCATGTTCACCGGGAAAATTGAAGGCGTGGGGCCGCGCTATTGCCCCAGCGTGGAAGACAAGGTCAATCGCTTTGCGGATAAGGACAGCCACCAAATTTTTCTGGAGCCTGAGGGTTTGACCACGCACGAGTTCTATCCCAACGGCATCAGCACCAGCTTGCCGTTCGACATTCAGCTGGACCTAGTGCGCAGCATGGATGGGCTGGAGAACGCACACATTCTGCGTCCCGGTTACGCGATTGAATACGACTACTTTGACCCGCGCTCGTTGAAAAACAGCTTTGAAACACGGCAAATCACCGGGCTGTATTTCGCCGGGCAGATCAACGGCACCACCGGCTATGAAGAAGCTGCTGCACAAGGCCTGTTCGCCGGCATCAACGCCGCGTTGGCGTGTCGGGGTGAGTCGCCTTGGTTGCCAGGGCGCGACGAAGCCTACCTGGGCGTGCTGGTGGACGACTTGGTCACACAGGGCGTGACCGAGCCCTACCGCATGTTTACCAGCCGGGCCGAATACCGCCTGCAACTGCGCGAAGACAACGCCGATATGCGCCTGACAGAAGCAGGTCGCACCATGGGATTGGTGGACGACGCGCGCTGGGCGTCCTTCAGCCGCAAACGCGAGGCGGTGGAGCGCGAGACGGCGCGCCTCAAAAACACCTGGGTAAATCCCAAAAATTTGCCCGCTCGCGAGTCTGAGCGCGTTCTGGGTAAAGCCATTGAGCACGAGTACAACCTGTTTGAGTTGCTGCGCCGGCCAGACGTGAAGTACCAGCCGCTGATGGAAATGGATGGTGGACGTCATGTCAGCGCAGATGTTTCACGTGAAACATTGGGCGAGCTTTGTGAGTCCGTGGTCGAGCAGATAGAGATTGCTGCCAGTTACTCTGGCTACATTGAGCGCCAGAAGAGTGACGTGCAAAGGGCGGCGCACTTCGAGCAGTTGAAGCTGCCCGCCGATATTGACTACTTGAAAGTGACCGCGCTGAGCATCGAGGCGCGGCAGACCCTGGAGCGCCAGCGGCCAGAGACCTTGGGGCAGGCATCACGTATTCCGGGTATCACGCCTGCCAGCATGTCGCTCTTGCTGGTCCATCTCAAAAAGAATGGATTGAAAGAGTTTTCCCGCTCACCCGAAGGTGTGGTGGCCTGATGGAAGTGCCAGCTAAGGTGTCGTTGAGCGAGGCTGCGCTGAGGCTGCAGCTGGAGCAGGGCGTTCGCGCATTGGCGCTAGAACTTACGGAAGTGCAGTTGGACCAGTTGGCGTCATTCCTCGGGTTGCTTCAAAAATGGAACAAGGTCTACAACCTGACCTCTGTGCGTGATCCCCAGGCCATGCTCAGCTTGCACCTTTTAGATAGCTTGGCAGCGGTTGCTCCCTTGCGGCGCCATTTGACGCAAGCGAACGAGTCTGCCGCTGGGGCGATGCGCCTGCTCGATGTCGGCTCTGGCGGTGGCTTACCCGGTGTTGTGTTTGCCATTTGCGTTCCGGAGCTCATGGTTGACTGCGTTGACACGGTAAGCAAAAAGGCGGCTTTTGTTCAGCAAGTGGCGGTCAGTATCGGCCTTAAAAACCTGCGCGGTGTCCACGCCCGGGTGGAATCGCTGGCAGATGCGTACGGCGTCGTCAGCAGCCGTGCCTTTGCCTCGTTGGCGGACTTCACCGCATGGTCTGGCGCGGCGCTCGGGCCGGGCGGGGCGTGGCTCGCGATGAAAGGTAAGCACCCGCAGGATGAGATCAGCGCCTTGCCAAAGGCAGTGGAAGTGTTTCACGTGGAACAGTTGGCCGTGCCGTGCCTGGATGCCGAGCGTTGCATTGTGTGGATGCGGTGCATGGCCGCTGAACATTCGCGTGGCGAGGTCGGTGCGGTCACGTAAACTCGCCCTTCGTTCCAACCGCAGGAAATCCATGATCAGTGTCGTCCCATCCAGCCGCAGCACGGCACTGCCAGGCGGAGCGCACTAATGGCGCATATTTTCTGTATCGCCAACCAAAAAGGCGGCGTTGGCAAGACCACCACCTCGGTGAATCTTGCCGCTGGTCTGGCGCTCGTCGGCCAACGCGTGCTGTTGGTGGATCTGGACCCGCAAGGCAACGCCACCATGGGTTCCGGCGTGGACAAGCGCAAGCTCGCTTCCACCATTTACGACGTGCTGCTGGAATCGGCGTCGATTCGCGAAGCGGCCGTGCTGGCAGATAAATGCGGCTATTGGGTGCTGGGCGCCAACCGCGAACTGGCCGGCGCAGAGGTCGAACTGGTGGAACTGGAGCGCCGCGAAAAGCGCCTGAAAACCGCGTTGGCGGAAGTGGCAGACGACTACGATTTTGTGTTGATCGACTGCCCGCCGTCCCTTTCCCTTTTGACCTTGAACGGCTTGTGCAGCGCACACGGCGTGATCGTTCCCATGCAGTGCGAGTATTTCGCGCTGGAAGGCTTGACCGACCTGGTCAACACGATCAAGCAGGTGCATGCCAATTTGAATCCCGACCTGCAGATCATCGGTTTGCTGCGCGTCATGTTTGACCCGCGCATTACGCTGCAAAGCCAGGTGAGCGAGCAACTGCGTGAACACTTCGGGGACAAGGTCTTCGCCACCGTGATCCCCCGCAATGTGCGCTTGGCCGAAGCGCCCAGCTACGGGCTGCCTGGGGTCGTGTTTGATCCGCAAGCCAAGGGCAGTGTGGCGTTTGTGGAGTTTGCCCGCGAGATGGTGGAGCGCGTGCAGCGCTTTGCGCCCACGGTACCCAAGTCCGCCGACAAGTCAAAAAAACAAGACAAATCGGCCTCTAGCGCTTGATGGTATTGGGCTGATAGCTATGAATAAAGAAGTATGGTGAGTGCGGTGCAAGTTCTCACGTTGCCAGGCTGGCAAAGCTCGGGCGATGATCACTGGCAGACGCTTTGGGAAGCCGCCCACGGTTACCAGCGCGTCGAGCAGCACGATTGGCAGCGCCCCTTGCGCGGCGACTGGAGTGCCCGCCTGGACGAGGTAGTGGCGGACGCTAGTAGCCCATTGGTATTGGCCGCGCACAGCTTGGGCTGCGTCCTCACAGCGTGGTGGGCGGCGCATTCGCAGCACACCGGCAAAGTCTGCGGGGCGCTGCTCGTCGCTCCCGGCGATGTCGCCCAGCCCGAGGTGGCGGCGCAGATTCCTGGCTGGCTCCCGATTGCAAGCCAACCGCTGCCGTTCCCCACCATATTGGTGGGTAGCCGCGACGACCCTTATTGCGCTTTTGCGCGGGCCAACACGTTGGCGCGGCAATGGGGCGCGCGCTTTGTCGACGCTGGTGCAGTAGGGCATTTGAATGCGGCATCTGGTTTGGGCGACTGGCCCGCAGGCCACGCGCTCCTGACATCCTTGAAGAAAGAAAGCTCCTGATGGTCACCAAGAAACCCAAAGGCCTTGGCCGCGGACTCGAAGCGTTGCTGGGCCCCAAAGTGGCCGAGCGGATCAACACCGAACCGGCGGATGGCGCGCCCAGCAATTTGCCGCTGACATCGTTGGTGCCAGGTGCTTATCAGCCGCGAACGCGCATGGATGAGGGCGCGCTGTATGAGCTGGCCGAATCCATCAAGGTGCAGGGCATCATGCAGCCCGTACTGGTGCGCAAGCTGGCCAATGGAGAGCATGCCGGCCAGTACGAAATCATTGCCGGCGAGCGGCGGTTCCGGGCCGCCAAGCTGGCGGGGCTGACCAGCATTCCGGTGTTGGTGCGCGATGTGCCCGACGAGGCCGCCGCCGCCATGGCGCTGATTGAAAACATCCAGCGTGAAGATCTCAATCCGCTGGAAGAGGCGCAAGGGCTTGCGCGCTTGGTGAAGGAATTTGGCCTCACGCATGAGCAGGCGGCGCAAGCGGTAGGGCGCTCGCGCTCGGCGGCTTCCAACTTGCTGCGGCTGCTCAATCTGGCGGACCCGGTGCAGGCCATGCTGATGGCGGGCGATATTGATATGGGCCACGCGCGCGCGCTGCTCTCGCTTGACCGCGCCGCGCAGATCACCGCAGGCAATCAAATCGCCGCCAAGAAGCTGTCGGTGCGCGAGGCGGAATCGCTGGTGCGCCGCATTGGTGCCGACTTTAATTTGGTACCGCAAAAGCCCAAAAAAGAAAAGTCGCGCGACATAAAGCGGGTGGAGGAGGAGCTGTCCGACCTGCTCATGGCCGAAGTCGAAGTGCGGGTGAAAAAGCGCGTGAAGCGCGCTGGCCGTATGGAGGAAATGGGGGAAATCTCTATTGGTTTTGGCTCGTTGGAAGCCTTGAACGGCCTGATCGACCGGCTACGAGGGCATTGAAGCCAGCGCCTCTGCTTCTTGACCCTTCACGCGTCTCATTCGCTTAGCTGACGTGCCGCGCCTGCCTTGGCCGCTTCCTGCCTTGCTAGCTTGGGCGCTGGCGTCGGCGGTTTTTATGGGAAGTGCGCAGTGGCTATCGGCGGGGGGCGCCGTATTGTTGGCCTGCGCATTGCCGGTGCTACTCAGCCCGCTGGCGCAGGGGTGGTGGCGTCGCGCGCTACTGGCGGGCGGGTTCCCGCTGGCGCTGATTTTCTCGGGCGCTGCAGGCCTCCCCGGCTGGCTGTGGCTGGCACCACTGGCCTTGTTGCTGCTGGTCTACCCCTTAGGCGCTTGGCGTGACGCGCCGCTGTTTCCCACGCCGCGCGGAGCGCTCACACAGCTCAGCGCACAAGCCCCGCTCCCTGTCGGCGTGCGTGTGCTGGACGCGGGATGTGGACTGGGCGATGGCCTGCTCGCGCTGCGCGAGGCCTATCCGCACGCCCACATTGAAGGGCTGGAGCGCAGTCGGCTGCTACAAATTTTGTGTGCACTGCGCTGCCCGTGGGCGCGGGTGTGCAAGGGCGACATTTGGAAGGCGAATTGGAGCGACTATCAACTGGTGTATTTGTTCCAGCGACCCGAAAGCATGGCCCGGGCGTACGAAAAAGCGTGCGCTGAGATGGCGCCTGGTAGTTGCCTGGTGAGCCTGGAATTTGTCGTGCCAGTCATTCGCGCGGATGTCGAGATGCCGCTCAACAACGAGCGCTCAGTGTGGCTCTACCGCATCAGTGAGCATGCAAAAGCGCACGGTTCCACCGCCTGATAGTGGCTGTACCTGTCTCTTTGCGCGAAGGCATGTAACAACAGTCCCGCAAAGCTCAGCCATTTGATACATTCACCCGTTCCGAAAAATAAAACAACAGATTCGGAACAACAAATGCACGGCCATGCCGTGCGGGGGAGGGGATTGCCATAGGGCTGGCGCGTGATGCGCGTGGGCGCTTGCACCTCTGTATTTGCAAAGACGGTAAGAGGATATATGGCAGTTTTTCACCCATTACGTGTGCGCGCCATTGCGGCCGCCGCACTGGCTTTTTCCCTGGCCGGTTGCGCCACCATGCAAAGCCACGACAAGCTGGCGACTGAAATGCAGACGGCCAGCGCAAGCGGCGGCGTTCCCGCTGCGTTGGCGCGGCTGGAGGCCTCGGCCACCACAGAAGACGAGCGCACAGCGGTGCTGTACAACATGGAGCGTGGCGCACTGCTGCGCATGGAGCAGCGTTATGACGACAGCACCAACGCTTTGTTGCTGGCCGATATCCGCGTCAAAGCCTGGGAAGAAACCGCCAAAACCAATCCCCAGAAACTGTTTGGAACAGTGGGCGCGGCATTGATCAGCGAACGCCTGAACGTCTATGAAGGCCAGGACTACGAAAAAGTGTGGCTTACCACCACGCTTGCGTTGAACCGAGTGGCGATTGGCGACCTCGACAACGCTCGGGTTGATATCAAGCGAACCCACGAGCGCGAGGCGGTGATTGCGGAATTCCGTTCCAAAGAAACTTTGGCGGCCGAAGAAGAAGCCAAGGCCAAGGGCGCGCAGTCGAGCGGCAAAGAAATCAATGGCTACCCGGTCGACACGCTGAATGATCCGGAAGTGCTGGCGCTCAAAAACGGTTACTCCAACGCCCTTTCGCACTACCTCGCAGGCTTCCTGTACGAAGTGCTTAACGAGCCAGGCTTGGCGGCGCCCGGCTACCGCAAAGCGATTGAGCTCAAACCCGAGACCGGTGTGCTTGAAGAGGGTCTGCGTGGGCTCGATAGTCGCACCAGTTTCACCTGGAAGCGCAAGCAGCACATGACCGACGTGCTCTTCCTGATCGAAGCTGGCGACGCTCCAGCGCGTAAGCCGCAGGCGTTCACCTTGCCAGTGCCCACGGGCCGTGGTTTCATTACTGCCAGCATCTCTTACCCCGTGATTCAGCCGTCCAACGACGCGCCGCTGGGGCAGATTACGGCCAACGGCTACAACTTCAAGCTTGAAAAAATTGTGGATGTGAACGTCATGGCGCGTCGCGCTCTGAAGGACCAAATGCCTGGCATGGTGCTGCGCGGCGTCACCCGAGCCGTCGCCAAAGGCGTGCTCCAGGACCAACTCCAGAAAAACGGCGGCCTGATCGGCGGCATTCTGGGTGCAGTCGCGTCCACGGTCACCGAGCAGGCGGATGACCGCATGTGGCGTATGTTGCCCGGTCGGGTCTATGTGGCGCGCGGCTATTTGCCGCCGGGCAAGCACCGCTTGACCGTTAACGGCCGTGCCTTGCCCGAGCCTGTCCAGATCGACGGTCAGTACGCCATCGTGCCGATGCGCCTGTACAACAACAGTGTGTTGATGGGCAAGGTTGCCTCCGTAGGCTTGCTTGCCTCCGTGGCAAGTGCTTCTCCGTCTGCACAGCCTGCAATGGGTACGCCGGAAGCCGCAGAGGCGACTGCCCCACCACCTGCGCGCAAGTCGCAAAAGCGCCGCAGGAGCAGCAAGCCGGTCGCCAGCGCCGCTCCTTAATTTCTCTTCTTTTCTCACAGGAACCCGCACATGAATTTGCGAATCTCTCTAGCTGCAGGCGCGGCCGCTTTGGCGGTGCTCACCGCTGCAAATGCCCAGATGCACGATCCGGCCACACCCCCGGCCGTCGCTGCCAAAGTGGCGCTGCGCGGTGAGGCCAAAGACATTGCCGTGCGCGAGATGCGTATCGTGCGCAAGAACGACATCCTCGTTGTGCAAGCCGACTTGGCCAACATGAGCCGCGGCGACCGCGTGGTGTTCTACCGCTTCCGCTGGCTCGATAGCGTCGGCAACCAAGTAGGCGATGGCGAATCCTGGAAACAGATGGCGGTGCTCGGTCTGGGCCAGCAAACCGTCAAAAGCGTAGCACCCACCAGCGCCGCCCAGGACATGCGCCTGGAGATGAACGTCGAATCGCGCTGAGCAAGCGCACCGCAGGAAAAACACCATGAACCAGAAAATTCGCCGCACCTTTGTTTGGGCTTTGACCGCTGCCACCTTGCTGGTGGCCGGTTGCCAAAACCTTTCGTCCCCCGTTGTCCGCTTTGACCGCCAGGTCAACTACGGTGACGCCAAAGCAGTCGAGCTGGTAACCAACGAGTTTGGCTCCACCGATTTGCAAATGATTGCCGAGAAAATGACCGGTAGCCTGCTGGAGACCGGCATTTTCCAGGGCCGCCCGACGGTGACGATTTCTACCGTCAAGAACAAGACCAGTGAGTACATCGACACCACCAACGTGATGAGCTCGATCCAGACCGCGCTGGTCAAGTCGGGCAAAGTGCGCTTCGTGCGCGCGATTCGTGAAATGCAGGGCGGCGTGGACGAGCTGCAGCGTCAGAACCAAAGCGGCCTGTACAAGCAGAGCAGCACCGCCAAAATTGGCAACATGACTGCGGCCAAATACACCATGGAAGGCGAGCTCACCAGCATCGTCAAGCAGAACGCCGCGACCAAGGACGTGTACTACAAGTTCACTCTGAAGCTGTTTGATGTGGAGGAAGGCACCATCGAGTGGCAAGACGAGAAAGAAATCCGCAAGACCAGCACGCGCTGATTCAGGAGCCCACCATGCAACGCACAACCACTCTGAACACAGCGCTTTCCGTGCTGGCAGCCACCGCCGCGCTGTGGGGTGCTGGCGCGACCAGTGCCCACGCCCAAGGCACGCCCCCCAAAATAGCGGTCACCAATCTCGCGTACGCACAGCGCGTCTCCGAATACTTCATGGCGGGTACCTACCAGCGCAGCGCCCAAATGAGCGCGCAGGCGAGCCAAGGCGGTAGCCACAGCTACGGCCCGTACGGCGGCGGGGGCTCTTATGGCGGTCAGCAATCCGTGCAAGCGTCCGAGCAGGCCAGCGGCACCTATGTCGCCGGCCGCTACAGCTACATTGAAATGCGCGAGCTGGGTGGCTACAGCAACGACATCAAAGGCGCCATCCTGCAGGGCACTTACTTCCAGCTGGTGCAGGGCAAGGGCTTCGACGCCGGCGCGCCGCAAAACAGCAAGGCCGAACAGGTGCTCAACCAAGTACAGGGCGGCAAGATGGCCAAGCCTGTTCGCCAGAACGATGTGACCGATGTCATCGCCCGTATCAAAAAAGGCGAGTTCAAAGGCGCTGACTACGTTCTGTTTGGCGTGGTCTCCAGCATCGACTTCACCGATGCACTGTCGCCCCTGCAGGGCACCAGCAGCGCCACACGCCAGTACGGCCTGCAACTGCTGGCCGACTTCTCGCTCATCAACACGCGCACGTATGAGATCAAGGCCGCTTTCTCTGCCCAAGGGGAAGGCAACGACACCAAAATCTTGTCAAACCGCGGTGATATTGCACCGCCGAACCGCTCCAAGGTATTGAAGGAAACGTCCGTCAGTCTGGCGCAGGACGTGTACCAGCAAATGGCCGGTCAGCTGGGCTACACCGACGCGCATTTGGCGCGCGGGGTTCGTCAGGGCCAGCCCATGCCCATGCAGCAGCGCGGCGAGCCGGTGCGCGAAGCGCCGCCTGAGCAGGTCATTATTCTCAAGTGACGGGGTTTTTCGCCCGCGGTGCGCTATCGCATGACGCGGGCGTCGCAAAGCCCGAGCGCCCAGCCGTATGAGGGGCTGGGGTCCGCTTGCAAAGGCCCGCTTGATGCGGGCCTTTGCATATCTGCAGCGTGGTCCGATATGTGGCGCCGCTGTGTTGTGGTGCGCAGCGTTGTCGGGCTGTACTTCGCCGATTCTCTCAGGGGAGAGAACCTTCTCCTTGACGGAGCAAAGTCAGACACCGGCACGGGCATCGCCAGCGCCAGCGCCAGCGGTAGGTGGAAATTTTCATACCCGCATCCTCCTGAGCGCCCAAGGGCTGACGCTCATAGCGCTGGAGCGACCTGCGCTGTTGCCCCCGGCGCGCTACCGCGTCATCGTGGTGCCGGGTTCCGGTTGCGCAGGCATGGCTCCGATAGCGCCGCGTTATTTCGCCGGGCTGCTGCACGCAGAAGTGTTGGTGTTGCACAAGCCTTGGGTCTCGCCGTTCTCCGCAACAGACAGTGCCGAATGTTCGCCCACCTTTGTTCAAGCGGATGCCCTCGGAGCATGGGCGAATCACGCGAGTGCCGCCCTGCAGGCATATGCGGCCGAGCACGCGAACGAGCCCCGGCTGCCGCAATGGCTGGTCGGTCTCTCTGAGGGAGCAGAACTATTGCCCATCCTGGCCTCCGAAGTGCCTCAGCTTGCTGGCTTGGTGCTGATAGGCGCCAGCGGGCTTGATCCTGTAAGCGCGCTGCAGTGGCAAGCGCAGCGCCTAGGCGCAGGTACCGCATGGCGAAGACTGGCCGACGTGCAGGCGGGCAAAGAACCGGACAGTACGGTGTACGAAGGCCGCAGCCTGCGTTACTGGCGCGACCTGTGGCGTTGGCCTTTGGAAGAGCCACTACTGCAAAGCCCCTGGCCCATCCTTCAGGTGTGGGGCGGTGCGGATGCGCTGGTGCCGCCGGACGCCTATGAACGTTTCGCACACAAAGCGCGCCATAGGGCAGCGCCGTACTGCGATTGGAGAATGCCCGAAGCCGATCACGGTTTGCAAAAACCTGGACGCGACGGCGTGCAACAGGTGTGGGCGTGGCTGGAACAGTGGGGCCGCACCAAAGTGTTGCCGGATTGCGCGAGGCATTGAGCCACGACCGACGGCACGGGTTTTGCTTAAAGCTTGTTGCTCCTGCCATGGGAGCCGCTTCTTTCATCTGCACAACCGCCGGAGCCCCGCATGACCCGACTCGACGTTACTGAAAAAATCATCGCCACGCGCATCATTCGCGGCATCAAATGGTCCGAGGTGGCCGCCAAGGTGGGTCTGAGCAAGGAGTGGGTCACTGCTGCTTGTCTGGGGCAGATGGCGATGACTTCGGAGCAGGCATCGGTCATCGGCGCGCTGTTCGGGTTGTCCGATGAGGAGCGTCTGTGGCTGATGGTGGTGCCCTACAAAGGCTCACTCCCCACAACGGTGCCTACCGATCCGCTGGTCTATCGGTTTTACGAGCTGGTCAGCGTGTACGGCAGCACCTTCAAAGAGCTGATTCACGAGGAGTTCGGCGACGGCATCATGAGCGCCATCGACTTTCGCATGAACCTCGCGCGTGAGCCCCATGCCCAGGGCGACCGGGTCAGCATCACGATGTCGGGCAAATACCTGCCGTACAAATCGTACTGAGTGGTGGCCGTGGCCTGCGCCGAAAGACGGTTGCCAGCTGCCTGCCAGACGCACGCGCCGCAGCAAAAGCGCTGCTGAACCATCTGTAAACGCGCATTCGCGGCAGCGTGTGAGCCGCCTCCTGCTCGGGCGCAGTCACTACCGCGATGGAGACGCTTTGCAGAATTCTGCAGGAGCGACCCCAGAGCCTTTCTGGTGAAACTATGGCTTTAACTTCGCGGGGCGACGAAACGCGGATAGCACCGATACCGCGACCACCGGCAGCACCACACTCCACAGCAAGGTAAGCGGCGCTGGCAAGCCGGGCGCGGCGAGCGCCTCCAGCACTAAGTAAAGGATGTACAGCACGAAGGCGCCTAGCAGCAGCGCGCCCTCTGACCGGGAAATTTCGCGGCCGGTCACGAACAGTGGGACGCACATCACGGTGGCCGCCAGCATGACCCACAGATCAAACTGCAACAGGCTTTGCGCGACTGGCAGACCCACACTGGCGAGAGGCGCGCCACTGCCCATGCTGCCAGCCAGCACGCCGGACAGGCCCAGGCAGCCCAGCAGGTTGAAGGTACAGCTGCCAATGACATTGCCTGCGGCGATATCGCGCTCGCCCTTGAGCGCTGCCGCCACAGAGGTGGCCACTTCCGGCATAGACGTGCCTGCCGCCACGATGGTCAGGCCAATCACCACTTCGCTCACGCCCAAAGAGCGGGCAAACGCGACCGATGCGGTCACCAGCCAGTCCGAGCCCAGCACCAGCACCAGCAAAACGAGGCCACCTCCAATAAGCGCCAGTTGCACGGGAATACGGTCGCTCCAGCCTTTGGGCGCTTCAGGCCCTGCCTGTGTAGGCGCCACTTCGCCGTGCCCACTCAATGCGCGCGAGGTTCGTGTCAACCGGCGCGATTGCACCACCAGCGTGGTGGTGTAAGCCAGCAGGCAGGCCAGCAGCACGGCGCCGTCCAGCAGCCCGAGCGCGCCATCCTGTGCGAGCAGCAGCACCAGCGCAGAGCCCGCCACCGGCACCGGCATTTCCTGCCGAATGATTTGCTGGTGAACGATGAGCGGGGCTACCAATGCGCTGATCCCCAAGATAAACAGCAAATTGAAAATATTGCTGCCCACCACGTTGCCCATCGCCAGGCCTGTTTGACCGCTGATCACCGAGCTGGCCGCCACCGCCATTTCGGGTGCGCTGGTGCCGAAAGCAACCACGGTAAGGCCCACGACCAATGGTGAAATCCCCAACGTCAGTGCCAGCTTGGACGCGCCGCGCACCAGCACATCCGCCCCGGCGATCAGCGCGATCAAACCGGCCACAAACAGGCCCAGCGAAACGAGGGGCTCGCTCATCCAGCCGGCCGTTTCATGCGAAAGAGTTGCTCAGGCGTGATGGCGAAGTAATCCGCCGGACCGCCTCCGCGCAGGATGGGTTGCCCTGCTGCAGTGTCGTAGACGCCGTCCCTTAGCAGCGCCTTTGTAATGTGCACGGCCACCACCTCGCCCAGTACCAGCCAGCTATTGGCGGGTTCGCCAGCGGCTGATTGCAATTGCACAATCTGGCTCACTTTGCATTCAAACTGCACCGGGCTGAGCGCCACCCGCGCAGGGCGCACCAAGCGAGATGGCAGGCTGGCCAGGCCTGCCAGGGTGAACTCATCGACCTCGGGCGCAGCGGCCGCACAACTGGCGTTCATGGCCTCGGCCAGCGGACGGGTGGCCAGGTTCCACACAAACTCGCCCGTGGCGCGGGCGTTGTGCAGGCTGTCTTTTTCGCCAATGCTGGCAAAGCCCACGATGGGCGGCGTGTAGTTAAAGGCGTTGAAGAAGCTGTACGGCGTCAAGTTGCGGGTGCCGTCTGCGGCGCAGGTAGAAATCCAGCCAATCGGGCGCGGGCCGACGATGGCGTTAAACGGGTCATGCGGCAGGCCGTGGCCAAGCCGGGGCTCGTAGAAATGGGTGTCGGTGGGAGGGGCGATGGGGTTCAATAAGGGAAGTTACGTTAGCGGCAAATGCAGGCAAGCGTGGCGGCTGGGTGATGAAAGCTCCTATAAAAATAGCTGGTGGCCCAATAGCCACCAGCGCTAAAGGCCATTTTGACCATTTTTTAGGTCTGGGGATGTCCTGCATAACCCTCGCGAGGATGTGATGGTGTGGACAGGGATGGGCCGCAAGGCGCCTTTTTGGCAGGCAATAGCGAGCTATTGACAAGAAAAGCAACGCAGTGGACCGCCCGAGACCGTGCCGTCACAGACCGCAGGGAGTTAAACAGGCTCCTAGCGTTCAGGCACTGCTTGCGCGCGGCGGCCGGCGCAAAAACTGTGCAGGTGTCTGCCCCACGCTGCGCCGCACCATGGCGCTGAAAGCACTGGGGCTGTAGCCCAGCTCGGCGGCAATGTGCGCGATAGGCCAGTCGCGTGCGGCCACCGATACGGCCTTGGCCAGCAACACTTGTTGGTGCCATTGGGTGAAGGTGGTTTGCAGCTCGTCCTGAAACAGGCGGGCCACGGTGCGCGGGCTGGCGCCAGTGCCGTGCGCCCAGGCGGCCAAGGTGCCGTGGCGGGTGGGCTCCGCCAGCACGGATTCGCACAGCTGGCGCAGGCGCTTGTCGCGCGGTAGTTCCACGCCCAGGCGGCGGGTGTTGGCGTGGGCCAGTTCCTGGCGGATGAGCGCGCTGACGTGGTGTTCGCGCTGGCGTTCTTGCGCCGTCATGGCGCTGTGTGCATCGCTGGCATCGCTAGCGTCGTAACCGTCGTTGGTGTGGGCCGGTAATTCGCGGACCAGGAGGTGCAGCAGTGGCGATATTTCCAGCATGCGCGCGCCGCGCCAGGCGTCGGCCTGCGCCAGCGGTGCGGCGGCGGGGCCGCAGCGTCCGCGCGGCACATGCAGGTACAGGATGCGCAGGTCCGCGTCGTCCAGCATGGTGATGGTGTGGCGCATGTCCGGTGGAATCCACAGCGCCTGTGAGGGCGGCACCAGGTAGCTGCCGGCCTCGGTGCTGAGGCGAATCACGCCGTCTGCGGACATCGCAATTTGCGCCCACGGGTGGCTGTGCGGTTCCACGCGGGTGGCCGCTGCCAAGCGCCGCACCTTGGCGCGCACCGGGCGCTGTGGCGTAGGGCCGTAAAGCTGCGGGTCTAGCGCGCCGACCACCTTGGGCGTAGTTTCTGGGTTCATGGGCATGGGCAAGATCACGAACAAGAGACGGGTCACGTTGATGGAAAAACGCCGGCATGCTGCAGTTTTGGCGCGATGGCGATAGAAGTTGGCTAACTATCGCATGCCGGCCGAATCGTTCCGGCCTACCATCGTGGCATGACTACCGCTGCCCCAGCTCACCATGCTCCCCATTCGTCCGACCCTGTGCCGCTGCGGCAGGACGCACGCACCATTGGTCTGATTGGTACCGCGCACGCCACGTCGCACTTCTTCCACATGCTGCTTCCGCCGCTGTTCCCGTGGTTTATCAGCGAGTTTGGTTTTACCTATTCCGAGTTGGGGCTGTTGGTGTCGGTATTTTTCGTAGTGTCCGGTCTTGGGCAAGCTTCGGCTGGGTTCCTGGTCGACCGCGTCGGCGCGCGGCCTGTGCTGTTTGGCGCTTTGGCGTGCTTTGCCGCAGCAGGGCTTGCGGCCGGCATGGCGCCTGGGTATTTCGGTTTGGCCGTGGCGGCTGCGTTGGCCGGGCTGGGCAATGCATCGTTTCACCCGGTGGATTTCACGATTCTGAACAAGCGGGTGTCGCAGCCGCGCTTGGGTCATGCGTTTTCGGTGCATGGGATCAGCGGCAACCTGGGCTGGGCGGCGGCCCCCGTGTTTATGGCGGGTATTGCCACCGCCACCGGTTCCTGGCGCACCGCCTGCTTCGCCGCGAGTGGTGTCGCGCTGCTGGTGATGGCGATCATGTGGTGGAACCGCGATGCGGTGGACGACAGCGTGGGTGAATGGGCCGACGGCGCACCTGCCGCTGCAGCGAGCGCCAAGCCCGAACACGCCATGGCGTTCTTGAGGTTGCCGTCCATCTGGCTGTGCTTCTCGTTCTTCTTTTTCAGTACCTGCGCGCTGGCGGCCATGCAAAGCTTTGCCAGTCCGGCGCTGGGCAGCATGTACGGTCTGCCGCTCTCGCTGACGGCCATGGTCATCACCGGCTACATGCTGTTTGGCGCGGCGGGCATGGTGGTGGGCGGTTTTCTGGTGTCCCGCGTGCAGCGGCTGGAACGCGTGATTGCGACTGCCATGTTTTCCGGCGCCGGTTTGTTGGCATTGGTGGGTACGGGCTTGCTGCCCGGCATGGCGGCGCTGTGGGTGGCGGCCATTGCGGGTGCGGGCACGGGCGTGGCCGGGCCGTCGCGCGACATGCTGATCAAACGCGCTGCGCCGCCGGGTGCCACCGGTCGCGTGTATGGCACCGTGTATTCAGGGTTGGACTTGGGTTTTGCACTGGGCGCACCGCTGTTTGGCGCGCTGCTGGACCGCAGCATGACGCATTCGATCTTCTACGGCGCAGCCGCTGCGCTGGTGCTGGGCGTGATGTCGGCGGGCATGGTGGGCGTAGGGGTGGCGGCACGCGCGCCGGATATGAGGGCTACCGCTTAAATGGCATGGGCCACTGCCTGCGGATAGCGCCCTAAGCCCGCCCTCCCGGCGACGCACTCACCGCGTACTGCGGGCAACACACTAACCGCGCCTTGTGGGCAGTGCGTGGACTTGCTCTCCGCCTACCGCGAACAATCGCGTATCGGCCGGCCAGCGCGTGGGTGCAGTGCCGGTAAACGCACCAAAGGCCGGAAGAATCAATTGATCGCCCTGCAGCACAAAACAAGGCACGCGCAACCGGTCTCGGCCGGACCCAAACAGCTGCGCCGTCGGGTGCAAGTGGCCGGCTAAAGCCAGCGTGCCCACGACCGATTGGGGATGGTGGCAGCCAGCAAGTGCTGCGCCCGGAACCGGCCGCCATGGCTCGTCGACAAGCGCAATGCCCAGCGCAGCCGGTGGGTCGCCTGCGTGCAGATCATGGTTACCACGCACCAGCGTCATGGCGGTGTCGGCGTGCAGCGCGTGCCAATGTGCCAGTGCGCGCCATAGCGCCGCATCGGCACCGCTGCGCGCATGCAACAGGTCGCCCAGAAACACGAGGTGGCGTGCCTGCGTTTGTTCTATTAACACCGCCAAGCGCTGCAGGTTGTCTTGCGTGGTGCCCTGCGGCACCGGCAGGCCTGCGCGGCGAAACGTGGAGGCTTTGCCGAAGTGCAAGTCAGCGACGAACAACATGTCCGCCTGCGGCCACCACACTGCGCGGCCGGGCAACAGCCACAGGTTTAAACCGTGGGTGAGTAGCTGGTGCGCGCCGGTGGGTAACGCAGGGCGACTTTCAAGCACATCGGCCGTTTCGTTCTGAGGGGCGCTCACTCTTTTATTTCGCTCGTAGTCGTAGTTGTAGTTGTAGTCGTTGGCGCCGGCAACTTGCGCGAGCGTCGGCGCGGCTTGGCACCGTCGCCCGCCGCATCCATGGTCGCATTCGCCGCTTTCTCCAACGCTTCCACCATGCGCGCCAGGCGATCGGCCAGCGTCTCGGTGGAAAGCCGCTCGCGAAAGCGCTCCACCATCAGTGGAAGCGCGAAAGGCGTGGGTCGGGTTAACGGACACAGCGCCAGCGTTTGCGTGCGCATGTGCGCCAGCGTGTGCGCAAGGCGTTCGGCATCCAGTTCCTCGCTGAGCAGTTCAGTGCGGGCTTGCACCAGCAGCAGGTTGTGCGGGTCGTAACGGGCAAACACGTCGTAGTACAGCGAGGCAGACGCCTGAATCTGCCGGTTGCTGCGCTGCTCGCCGGGGTGGCTTTGAAAAATGAGGCCGGCAATGCGCGCGATTTCCCTAAAACGCCTGCGCGCCATCTCGGTTGCGTTCAGGGTTTGCAGCAGTTCCTCGGCCAGCGTATCGGGTGTTTCCGCGTTGTTGGCCAGCAGGCCGGGGAGCAGCGCGGCCCAGTCAATTTCGCGCGCTGACAGCAGCTCCGGCCCGTAATCGTTCACCGCAATCGAGAAGGTATTGGGCGTGTGCTGCGAGCCGCGCCAAGCCAGCAAGCCCGCCAAGCCTTGGTGCACTAGTCGGCCTGCAAACGGGTAGAGAAACAAGTGCCAGCCTTCGCGCGTTTGCAGCGTCTCGGCCACCAGTGCGCCGGGCGAGGGCAGGGCCGACCACGCGGCCTGCAAAGCCAGCAGCGGCTGCACGCATTTCATTTCGGGCGAGTCAAAATCGCCGCGCCCAGCTTTGGCCAGTTCTTCCAGCATGGCGTGGCCGAGCGTTTCCGAAATGGGCAAACGCCCACCGCCCCAGCGCGGTACGGCGGGCGCGCCGCTGGTGGCGCGGCGCACCCAAGCGGTCATTTGCTCAATGCGCACCAGCTTGAGCAAGCGCCCGGCAAAGGTGAACACATCGCCCGTTTGCAAGCGCGACAAAAAACTCTCTTCCACACTGCCCAGCTTCGGGCCTTTCAGGTATTGCACCGTGAGTGATGCGTCACTCACGATGGTGCCAATATTGCTGCGGTGGCGGCGCGCAAGCCGAGCATCGGGCACGCGCCAAATGCCGGCATCATCGGGTTGCACGCGTGAAAAATCGGGGTAATTGGTCAGGCTCTCACCGCCTTGGCGCACAAAGGCCAGCGCCCATTGCCACGATGCATCGCTCAGGTTCCGATAGGCGTATGCGCGGCGCACTTCAGCCAACAGCGCGTCGGGCTCAAACCCGCCGCCCAGGCCGATGGTGACCAAGTGCTGCACCAGCACATCCAGCGGCGCGTGGGGCGAATGGCGCGATTCAATTTGCCCATGCGCGATGGCATGCCGCACGCCAGCGGCCTCCACCAGTTCCAGGCTGTGCGTGGGCACCAGCGTGACGCGGGAGCGCCGGCCCGGCGCATGGCCCGAGCGGCCCGCGCGTTGCAGCAAACGCGCTACGCCCTTTGCCGAGCCGATTTGCAGCACTTGGTCGACCGGCAAAAAGTCGACACCCAAGTCCAGGCTGGAGGTGCACACCACCGCGCGCAAGCTGCCGCCCTTCAGGCCCGCTTCCACCCAAGCGCGCACGCCTGCATCGAGCGATCCGTGGTGCAAGCCAATCGCGCCCGCCCAATCGGGCCGTGCATCCAGCAGCGCCTGGTACCAGCGCTCGGACTGCGAGCGGGTATTGGTAAACACCAGGGTGGAGGCGGCCGCTTCAATCCGCGCCACCACCTGCGGCACCAGCGACAAACCCATGTGCCCGGCCCAGGCAAAACGATCCATGTGCGCAGGCAGCAACACGTCGACTTCCAGCGCTTTGTCGATGCGGCCTTGCACCAGCACGTGGTCGGGCGCAGAACCCTGCGAGAGCGATACCGGCACCAGCGTGGCCAACGCCTCTTCCAGATTGCCCAGCGTGGCCGACATGCCCCACACCATCAATTTCGGGTTCCAGGTGGACAGCCGCGCCAGCCCCAATTGCACCTGCACGCCTCGCTTGTTGCCCAGCAGCTCATGCCATTCGTCCACCACCACCAGTTGCACGCTTTTCAAGCGTTCGTATGCATCCGCGCGGGCCAGCAGCAGCGACAAACTTTCCGGCGTGGTGACCAGCACTGTTGGCAAGCGGCGGTCTTGCGCGGCGCGTTCCGTCGATGCGGTATCGCCCGTGCGCAGCCCGGTGGTCCAGTCAGGCGCCAGTGCGGTCAGCGGGGCGGTAAGCGCGCGCAGCGTATCGGCGGCCAGCGCGCGCATGGGGGTAATCCACAGCACGGTGAGCGGCGGTGCGGCGGCGCGGTGTTTGCTTGCCGCGAGCGACGCGGACGCAGACTTTACGGGGCTCTCTTTTTTCGCGCCCGGCGATGACTTTCGAGGCGATTTTCGTAGTGCAAACGCCTGTAAAGCTCCCAGCCAGGCCGCGTAGGTTTTGCCAGAGCCGGTGGTGGCGTGCAGCAGACCGGAACGCCCCTCCTGCATGGCGCGCCACACGTCGCGCTGGAACGGAAACGGCTTCCACCCGCGCGCGGTGAACCACTCACGGGCAATTTTGTCTGAAGCGACAGGCACGCTACCCGGCCCTGTGGTTAACGAGCGAACCGCAGACGCGCTTGCTCTATCAATTGGGCACGTTCTTGTGCGGTGGGCTCCCTGCCCTCCATCACCAATGTGTATTCATAGCGCATGGCGTCTTTGAAAAACGAAACGCTGGCTCGCTTGTTACCCTGGCTACAGTTGTAGCTCAGTTCGCTCCGTGGACCGAGGGATGCCAGTGCCTCGTTGGTACAGTCGTCTGACCGCATGCTGTCAAAAAGTTGGGCGGCCTCTGCCTCGTTTTTTGTTTCTACGCCGGTAAACATCAATGCGTCTGAGCTAGGGTTGCTAGCGATGCAGCTGGTGGTGCCGAACTGCTGAATTTCGACTTTTTTCCCACCCAGCAGTTTGCGCACCAGTGACGCGTCAAATTGTGGGCAGACGCCGGCGGCGGCAGCAGCAGCCGGTTGGTCGGTGGCGGTCACCGCCTTTTGAAGGATGTCATTCAACCCCTGCTCTTGCGGTGCCGCGCGCTGCTCTTGTCCACCTACGTACATAACAGAGAGCACACTTTTTCCCGCCTGCGCGTACCACCACGACACATTGCCGCTGTTAAAGCGAAAGGCACCAGGCACCGCTCCCGCCAGTTTCACTTCTGTCAATGTGTATTGCTTGGCGAACTCTGTTCGCATGACTTGCATGATTTCTGCAGCTTCTTTGGGGGACGACTTGTATTGCTGCATCAGGGTAAGCGACGCCAATGTCCAGCTGTCGCCGTCTTCGTCGGGAACCTTGCCTTCAAATTGACAACGGCCGGGCCCTCCCGATAAGAGTGTCCAGGATTGGAAGTCCGGCAAGGCCACCGTCAGGTCAGCGTCGCTGACGATAGGACACGTACCCGTTTGCGCCGCAGCGCTGAGCGGCAGGATAGACAGCAGGGACGCAACACAAGCGCTCAGGGCGGTCGAAGCGAAAGAGAAGGAGAAATGGTTCATGGGGCGAGTGCTAGTGCGAAATTTTGGATGATACGGAGTGCCTTGCGTACAAGCCAAAGCCGATCTTCACCGCCCCTCACTGGGCAGCAAAGCCATCAGCGTTTCCAGTGTATCGGCCTCATTTACCGGCTTGTCCTGCCGCCAGCGCAGCATGCGCGGGAAGCGCACCGCAATGCCGCTTTTGTGGCGCGGGCTGCGGCCAATGCCTTCAAAGCCCAGCTCGAATACTTGCGTGGGTTTGACGCTGCGCACCGGGCCAAAACTCTCGCGCGTGGTTTTGCGCACGATGGCGTCGACCTTGCCCATCTCTACATCGGTCAAGCCCGAATACGCCTTGGCGAACGGCACCAGCGTGCGCTCGGTGTCTTCTTCGGGGCCGGACCACACCGCAAAGGTGTAGTCGCTGTACAGGCTGGCGCGCCTGCCGCTGCCTTTTTGCGCGTAGATCATCACCGCGTCAATGCTCATGGGGTCGATCTTCCACTTCCACCAAACCCCCACGTCTTTTGTGCGGCCCACGCCGTATTGCGCGTCGCGGCGTTTGAGCATGAAGCCCTCGGTGCCCATGCTGCGAGCGGCATCGCGCTGCGCGTCCAGCGCTTCCCAGGTATCGCCTTGCAGGGCTTTGCTGAGCTTGAGCGACGGGTGCAGCGCGCCACCAGCCAGCATGGCTTCCAGCTGCGCGCGCCGCGCGTGTTGGGGCTGGGTGCGCAGGTCCAAGCCCGCGTGTTCCAGCTGGTCATAAGCGATCAGCACCACCGGAATTTCGCGCAGCAGCTTGGGGCCCAGCGTCTTGCGGCCAATGCGCCGCTGCATTTCCGAAAAGGGCTGCGGGCCTGCTTCGCGCTCGTCGCTGGCATCTCGCCAGACCACGATTTCGCCGTCCAGCACGGTGCCTTCGGGCAGCGCCAAAGCGGCGGCGGCCAGCTCGGGGAAGCGGTCGGTCACCAGCTCTTCACCGCGCGACCAAATGAACACGCCACCGGCACGCCGCACCACTTGCGCGCGAATGCCGTCCCACTTCCATTCCACCAGCCAGTCGTGCGGGCTGCCCAGTGCGGTTTGCATAGCAGCGGGGTCGCCGGTCCAAGGGTGCGCGAGGAAGAAAGGGTAGGGCTGGCCGCTGGCCTCCATCAATGCGCCTTCGGCCGATTCATTGATCGGTGCGATCAGCGCTTGATAGGCCGCCGCATCGGGCACGCGGCCGATCTGCGTGTAGCCCATCAACCGGTGCGCAATGCGTTTGGGGTCAATCTCGCTGATGCGGGCCAGCGCCTGCGTGGCCTGCAGGCGCGACACCCCCACGCGCAGGTTGCCGGTGATGAGCTTGAAGTACACCAGCCGCTCTTCAGGTGCCAGCACGCTCCAGTGCTTGCGCAAGCGCTCCTCCAGCGCTTC
This sequence comes from Burkholderiales bacterium, assembly GCA_038235025.1. Taxonomy (GTDB): domain Bacteria; phylum Pseudomonadota; class Gammaproteobacteria; order Burkholderiales; family Burkholderiaceae_C; genus Simplicispira. The sequence goes on along the minus strand of JBBSUJ010000005.1, from coordinate 11,718 downwards.
GGGCGGCAGGCCGCGCAGCGGCAGCAGTTCGGCCATCCATTCGGCCAGGCCGCGCACCACGGGTGCTTGCGCGTTGGGCGGCAGCAGCAGCGAAATGGTTTCGGCCAAGTCGCCTACGGCTTGGTAGCTTTCATCAAACAACCATTCGGGCAGGCCCGCCACGTCACGCGCCAGAGTGCGCAAAATTTTGGTGGGCACGATTTGGCGCGGCTTGCCACCGGCCAGAAAGTACAGCGCCCAGGCGGCGTCTTGCGGCGGCGCGACTTGCAAATAGGCCACCAGCGCGGCTTGCTTGGCGGAAGACGCGGTGCGTGCATCCAGCTCTGCGTAGAGCGCGGCAAAGGCTTTCATGGCGCGCTCTCGGGCGAAGGTTTTGCAGTGACATCGACGTTTGCCGATTCATCAACAGCCGCATCTGCCTCCGCGGGCGCAGCGGGCTGATCGGCAGGCGATGTGGCTGCCGCTGGCGCGGGCTCAGTGTCGTCTTCTGACCCATATTCCGTCGCGAACTCGCGCGCGTTCAGGCCTTGCTCTTCCAGCCAGCGCACCATGGTGGCCGTTTGGCCGTGGGTGACGATCACGTTCTCTGCGCCCGTGCCGCCAATCGCGCGTTGCAGGCTGGGCCAGTCGGCGTGGTCGCTCATCACAAAACCCCGGTCCACCCCGCGCCTGCGGCGTGCGCCGCGCACTTGCATCCAGCCGCTGGCAAACGCGTCGGAATAGGTGCCGAACTGCCGCAGCCACGGGGTGCCGGCCGTCGATGGCGGCGCCACCACCAGCACGCGGCCCATCAGGCTTTTTTCCAGCTTGCCTTCTTGAATGCGGTGCGTGTCGGGCAATGGAATGCCCGCTTCGCGGTACACCGCGTTCAGCGTTTCCACCGCGCCGTGCACAAAGATGGGCCCAATGCTGGCGTCCACGCCGTGCAGGATGCGCTGCGCTTTGCCGAAGGAATATGCATAGATCACGCTGGCGCGGCCGGCTGCGGCGTTCTCGTTCCACCAGGCGTTGATGTCGGCAAACAGCGCGGGCTGCGTGGGCCAGCGGTAAATCGGCAGGCCAAAGGTCGATTCGGTGATGAAGGTGTCGCAGCGCACCGGCTCAAACGGTGGGCAGGTGCCGTCATCCTCCAGCTTGTAGTCGCCCGACGCCACCCACACCTCGCCTTTGTGCTCCACACGCACCTGCGCCGAACCCAGTACATGGCCGGCCGGGAATAGCGTGACCTGCGTGTCGCCCACGGTCATCGTTTCGCCATAGGGCAATGTTTGCAGGCCAATGTCGATGCCCAAGCGCGTGCGCAACGTTCCTTCGCTGTCGGTGTGCGCCAAATAGGACTCCGACCCGCGCCGTGCGTGGTCGGCATGCGCGTGCGTGATAACCGCTCGGTGCACAGGCCGCCATGGGTCAATGTAGAAATCGCCGGGTGGGCAATACAGGCCTTCGCGGCGAGAGACGATGAGATCAGGGCGCATTGAAAAAAGGCGAACGTGGGTATTGGCGGTGAGGGTGAAAGAAGAGCGTGGCCACCCCGCGCAGCACGCAGTGGCGAGAGGCCAGCGAAAGCGAGGTCGGTGGGCACGCCTGCCCGACCAATGCATGCTGCCCGCAAGTGAAATCTATTGCCACGTTGCATGCTATTCCCCCTGCACGCGGCGGTTGTCGGCACAACAGCCAAGCGTGTGTAAGGCGTAAAAAAGTTTAAGTGTTTTAGCCATCTAGCGCTTACTCGGTAAGCGCTAGCAGCTATTGATTAAATAGCAAAAGGAGCGGTCTGGGGACGCCTGGCCAAGCCGCACGGCTGGGCGCGCAGCGTGCATGTCTTTTGACAATCAATGGCGCGCCGGCCGGTGACAAGCGGGCGTTGCGGCGTCCTACAGGGGAGCAAAGGGCTGCTCCCTACCATCACGGTCATTCTCCATTTCTGTCTGGAAACCTGCACGGTGCCCCGCCATGATTGCCATCATTGTTCCAGCCCACAACGAATCACAGCACATTGGGCGCTGTCTTTTTTCGCTGCATTGCGCAGCGCGTTGTTCAGGGCTGAGCGGTGAACGGGTTCAAGTGTTTGTTGTGGCCGACGCGTGTACCGACGACACCGCTACCGCAGCGCAGCGCTGGGGTGCGCAAGTGCTTCATTGTGATGCCCGCAATGTCGGGCACGCCCGCGCCTTGGGGGCCGACGCCGCGCTGGCCGTTGGTGCCCGCTGGCTCGCCTTTACCGATGCCGATACCGTGGTGGCACCCGACTGGCTCAGCCAGCAGTTGGCGCTGGGTAGCGACGCCGTATGTGGAACCGTGCAGGTGCGAAATTGGAACGCCTGGGGCAATCTTCAGCACACGATGCAGGCGCATTTCGCCGCGACGTATTTCGACGTGGATGGACACCGCCACATTCACGGTGCCAACCTGGGCGTGTGTGCCAGGGCGTACCGGCGCGCAGGCGGGTTCCCCGCGCTGGCCAGTAGCGAAGATGTAGCGCTGGTGCGCGCCCTGGAGGCTGCGGGTGCGCACATCGCCTGGAGCGCCGCGCCGCGGGTCTGTACCAGCGCGCGCAAACGCTACCGTGCGCCCGACGGATTTGGTGCCACCCTGGTCCGTGTGGCGCAAAAAAAGCAGGCGCTTACGGTGAGGGCCGCTGCATGACGGTGTACACATTCCCGCCCGCCCGCAGTGCCGACGCAGCGCCAGATTTGGGCGTGGGCGCCGTATTGGCACAGTGCACTGCGTCCTCCCCGGTCGAATGTTGGCAGGCGCTCGGCAGCGCTAGCCTTGCGCACTGGCCCCAGCCGGGCAGCGGCGCCACCTTGCAACGCTGGCGCGCTTTGGCGGCAGTGGCCCAACACGATTTGTCGCTGGCCAAGTTGGTGGAAGGGCACACCGACGCCCTCGCCATCTTGCGCGAGCTACACCACGCCGAAATGGCGCAAACGGGCACTTTGTGGGCCACTTGGGCTGCTGAGGTCCCGGGGCACCGCGTGGTGGCCAGTGCGACTTCCGGCGGCATGGTGCGCTTGAGTGGCAGCAAGGCTTGGTGCTCCGGTGCGGCTGCCGCCACGCATGCTTTGTTGACGGCCTGGCTGCCGGACGGCGCAGGGCCTCAGCTGGTGGCTGTGTCGCTCGACCAACCCGGCGTAAGCGTTTCGGCGCACACCTGGCGGGCTGTGGGCATGGCCGACAGCGCGAGCGCCGATGTGCAGTTCGACGACGTGCTGGCGGCCCCAGTTGGTGCGCCGGGCGACTATCTCAACCGCGCTGGTTTCTGGCAAGGCGGCGCCGGCATTGCGGCCTGCTGGTTCGGCGGTGCGCTGGGGCTAGGGGACAGCTTGCGCGGCGCCCTGCAACAGATGCCGCCTGCCGCGCGCACGCCGTTTCGCATGGCAGCACTCGGCCGGGTGGATATCTCTCTCAGCAGCACCTCGGCTTTGCTACGTGAAGCCGCCCAATGGGTGGATGCGCACCCCCAGGACGATGCCAGCTTGGTCGCATTGCGGCTGCGACAAGCGGCTGAGGGCACCGCGCGTCGGGTGCTGGATGAAGTGGGCCGCGCGTTAGGCGCTACGCCTTTTTGCCGCGACGCCCGCTTCGCGCGCACCGCTGCCGACCTACCCGTTTTTATTCGCCAAAGCCACGCGGACCGCGACGATGCCGCACTCGGGGAGCGCGTGCTGGCACAGCAGGAATCACCATGGCTGCCCTGAATGTCGGCCGGCCACCGCTCGCTGGGCTCGAAGCAAATGGGCACATAGGCTTTTCATACCCGGGGAGCGTTGCAGACCCTGCCTTTGTCGAAGCGTTTCGCCTAGGTTCAGCTTCGTCGAGCGACCCCAGCGGGCAGAGTCATCACCTGCATGCGCTGGCCGGCAGCACCGTGTTTGCGGTACCCGTGGCGCAGGCCCGCGCCGCAGCCACAACAGGCAACCGAGAAAGCGACGCTGCATCTCGCCATATCAACCAGCCCGAGCACCCGCCCGCGTTCTGGGAGGCGCGCCTCACCGGAAGTGGGACAGGTCGTCCTCCGCAACGCAGCGTCGCCAAGTGTTTGGAGCGCCGTGAGCGGCTGGTGGTGGTTGCACCGCACCCTGACGACGAAGTGCTGATGTGCTGCGGCTTGGTGCTGGAGCAACTGCGGCGCGGCTGTGAAGTGCTCGTGATTGCGCTGACGGATGGAGAAGCCTGCTTCGGCCCTTATGCCGAACGCGCTGCCATTGGGCTTGAGCGGCGCGGCGAGGCGTTGGCAGGTTTGCGTGCGCTGGGCGCGTCATCGGCCAATGTGCAGTACCTCGGCCTGCCCGACGGCGCACTGGCCTTGCATGAAAGCGCCGTACAACAGCGCCTGCTCGACATACTGCGGCCCCAAGACCTGGTGGTGTGTACCTGGCGTTTTGACGGCCATCCCGATCACGACGCTGCCGGGCGCGCCAGCGCGTGGGCATGCCAACAACGGTCCCTCTCGCTACTAGAAGCGCCGGTGTGGATGTGGCATTGGGCACGGCCAGACCATTCCGCCATCGACTGGCAAGCGCTGGTGCAAACGCCCTTGAGCGCAGCCGCGCAGGTGCGCAAATGGGACGCGTTGCAGTGCCATTCGTCGCAACTCAGCGCGCGCGGCAGTCAGCCGCCTGTGGTCGATGCCGCGCTGCAGGCGCGCGTGCGCTGGCCATTCGAGACATTTTTTGAAACAGCGGCCTTGTGATGACGGCCCGCCCGCAGGCTGGGCAGGGAGGCGGCATGGATCGAGGCCACTTCGATGCCTTGTTCACGCAATCGGATGACCCCTGGCGCATGCGCTCGAGCTGGTACGAACAGCGTAAGCGTTCCGTGTTGCTCGCCAGCCTTCCGGCCGCCACGTTCGCCAGCGCTTACGAGCCCGCCTGCGCGGCCGGGGAACTGACGGTGCCGCTCTCGTTGCGTTGCCAAAGCTTGCTCGCCTCCGACGGCAGCGAACGCGCAGTGCAGGCCACGCGCGAGCGTACGCGGGATAGCGGGCACGTGCGAATAGTGCAAGCGTGGCTGCCGGACGAATGGCCGGCTGGGTCTTTTGACCTTATCGTGCTCAGCGAATTTTTGTATTATTTGACGCCCGCTTCGCTGGACGTTTTGGCGCAGCGGGTTCACCAGTCGAAAACGCCAAATGCGGTTGTGGTGGCGTGCCACTGGCGCGAACCGATCGCGGGCTGTGCGCTCGCGGGCGATGCCGTGCACGCCCGACTTGAGCAAGCGCTAGCAATGCCGCGCACCGTGCGTTACGTGGACAACGACTTTTGTTTGGATATTTGGCAGAGCGATGGGCAGAGCGCCGCGCAAATTGAGGCTCGTCGCTGAGCAGCTGACCCGATCAAAACCGCGCGCCTGCACAACGGCAAGTCTCACCCTGCGCGAGTTCTATATTGTTGCCGTCGTCATAAAACGCGAGGCGGGGGTAGCGAGGCGCGGGGGACCCAGGGCAAGAGCCTGACGGTGTGCTGCTTTTTGCAACTTCGCGTTCTCGCTCTCCTTGAGCTTGCTCAGTCGATGCTCACGCCAAAGAGCGACCGATCTTGCCACTCAGGACGTTGGGTTAGCCGGCCAGCGCGCTCAGCAGGGCCTTGTTGAACGCAGGAATATCGTCCGGCTTGCGGCTGGAGATCAGGTTATTGTCCGTATGTACCTGCTCGTTCACCCAAGTGCCGCCCGCGTTGCGAATATCGGTCGCCAGACTGGGCCAGCTCGTCATGGTTCGGCCCTTCGCCACGCCGGCCTCAATCAGCAGCCAGCCGCCATGGCAAATTACCCCAATTGGCTTGCCGGCGTCGTTGGCGGCTTTCACCAACGCCTGGGCGTCTCTGTCCAGGCGAATCGCATCGCCGTTCATCACGCCACCGGGCAGCAAGAAGGCATCGTAGTCGGCGGCCTTGGCGTCTGCCAGCGTAGCGTCGACATCGAACTTGTCGCCGTGCTTGTCGTGATGAAAACCTTGCACTTGGCCTTTTTGGGTGGACAGGATGTGGGTCGTGTGCCCAGCGTTCTGCAGCGCATCGCGAGGGCCGGTGAGCTCAACCTGCTCGAAGCCGTCGGTGGCGAGTATGGCGATGCGTTGTGCTGACGAGTGGGTGGAAATAGTCATGGGTTCCTTTATTGAAATTAGAAAACCCATCCATCTTGTGAAAATCATCACGCTTGGGCTGTCGGTCTGTGCCGACGCGTGGTGTCCGCTTGGCGACTTACATGGATAATTGTTACCGGTTGCTTTGCAGCGCGCCGCTCTCGCGGTGCCTGCAGCCCCAGTTCCCCCGTATTGGCATTTTTAAAAAAGGTTTATCGTGCGTACCAAACTTCTTTCCCTGGCGGCCGTTGCCGTCGTCGCTCTTGCAGGCTGCAGTGCCACGGGCGGCTCCGCAGACTCCGGGTCTGGCGGCAATCCCCTGGCAAGTCTGGGCTCGTTAGGCGGCGGCTCCACCTCCAGCTCCAGCGAGAACAAGGTCGGTGCAGTGCTTGACGTTTTCAAAGCAGCCACCGTGTCGGACGAGGAATTGAAGGCAGCAACCTTGCAAATGCGCGTCGCGGGTGATGCAGAGGCGAAAGTCGCCAAAGGGAAAAACAAGTACGCGCAGCGCCTTGATCGCCTCACGCGCAAGCATTTGAACGAAGACGGTTTGAAGCTCAACTTCAAGGTCTACCTCTCTCCCGAAGTTAACGCCAATGCGACGCCCGACGGTTCCATTCGTTTTTACAGCGGGCTAATGGACCGCATGAACGATACCGAACTGCTCGGCGTTATTGGCCATGAGATCGGTCACGTCAAGCTGGGCCACTCCCTGAGCGCCATGCGCACGGCTTATCTGGCATCGGCTGGTCGCAAAGCGGCCAGTGCCAGCGGCGGTACGGGCGGCGCGCTGGCAGCTTCGCAACTCGGCGATCTGTCAGAAAAGTTTTTGAACAGCCAGTTTTCGCAAAGCCAGGAATCTGCATCGGATGACTACGGCGTGGAGTTCCTCAAACGCAACGGCTACAACCCCAAGGGAATGGCAGCCAGCCTGCGCAAGCTGGCTGCACTGAGCGGCAAGTCAGGCGCAGTGGATCAAATGTTCTCTTCGCACCCTGAACCCAATGCCCGCGCCGAGCGCCTGGAAAAAAAGTAAATTCGGTTTGGCGTGATTGACAAAAGGGCTAGGGTAGCGGTGCTGCCCTAGCCCTTTTTTTACAGCAAGTTGTGAGGCAAGCGCTGCTTTTGAGGGCCTTTCTCGAGCCCTGTAAAGACGTTCCTGGCTATTGCCGGGCATCCTCTCCGCCGCCACTCGGCCCAATTTTTCTTTATATCAAACGTGGCAGAAGTGCAGCCGAGCGCCAGGCCAAATCCCGCAATCGGCCGCGCAGCGCCATACTGCCGCGCTGGGTCAGTGAGGCCCTCAGTACCGCCTGGCGCGCGGCGCGCACCCCGGCTCGGTCACGCGCGTACAACGCTGCGAGCAGTCGGTCATGCAAGTGCTGCAAACGGTCGGCCTCAGCGCTGGCCAATGCAGGCTGTTGCGCCAATACGGGAGCCATCAAATGGCACGCCCACTTGCTAGCCGGTTGCTGCGGTGGCACGGCGGCGCCGGACGCTAGCAATGAAACCCGCCGCGTGGTGCGGAGCGCTCTGTTCATGGCTTGTCCCGAGGGGTAGCGGTTGCTGCTGGAGGCATGGCTGTGGAAGCGAGCGCAGAAGGGGGTGCGGTGGGTGCTGCCGCTGCGCCGCGTGCGGGCATCAAGGCGTACCAATTCACCTTGCGGGTCATCACCATTACCGCGGCCAGTACCGCAAACAGCGCAATGGAGCCCACCACCAAGGCGGTTTGTTCCAGTTGCAGCAGCACATACAGCAGGCCATAGAGCAGCGCCATCGCAGCGCCAAAGGGCAGGCCGCGCCGCGCGCCGCCCAGCATGTGGCTGGCGTAGTAGCCCAGCAGCAATACGCAGGCACTGGCTGCTATCGCATAGGCGGCGGCAAACGGCAGGTGTTCGGACAAGCTGAGCAGCAGCAAAAAGAAACTGCACAGTGCGCTGCCCACCAACAGGTACTGCACGGGGTGGACGCGCAGGCGCTTCATCAGCTCAAACATACCGACACCGACGAAGGTGAGGGCAATGAAGAGCAGGCCGTATTTGTTGGCCCGGTCTGACAAGGAGTAGGGGTTGATAGGGTCCATGAACGAAACGCTGAAGCTGTCGGCGCAGTTGCCTGCCGGTGCTGCGCCTGTGAGCCGCTCGGCTTCTTCGGTCCCCGGTGCAATGGGCGCGCACACGGGCTTGCCTTCTGCCACATCTTGCTGCGCCGTTGTGGCTAGAGAAGAGAGCCGCCACGTTGCGCTGAACCCGCTGTCCCGCACGGTACGCTCGGAAGGTAAAAAGCGCCCGGCAAACGAGGGGTGCGGCCAGCTACTGTGCAGTTGGACATCGGTGTGACTGCCCAGCGGGACCACGGAAATACTTTCGGTGCCGACCAGCTCAAGCGACAGCGCCACCTCCATGCCAGCCGCCTGGCCGCGCACCGATTCGGGCAACACCGCATGCAGGCCGCGGTTGTAAGCGCTGTAGAAGGTGCCGGGTTTAAGCGGTAGTTCTTGCCCCGCCAGCGTGAGCTTGGCTGCGCGAATTCCGCGCGAATCGCCCACCGCCAGCATCAACATGGGCGCGCCGCACTGCATGCGGGAATCTTTCACCGTGGTCTGCGGCAGCAGACTGGAAAGCGCGCCGAACCGAGCGGTGATCTCTGGCGCCAGCGTGTAAGTGTTGACGGTGTGTAGGCCGCGTGAGCGCTCGCTCATGCTGGCACCGGCCTGCAGGCTGAGCTGTTCTGGCATGGCGGTCAACACAAACTCACGGCGCTTTTCTACCGTGTGGCGTTCGTCGCCAGTGCCGGTTTGCACGTCCCAGCTTTCTACACAGCCGCTGTGGATCAGCGGGCCAATGAGGGTCTGCGGGCCGGCGAGGCTGCGCACCACACCCTGCGTCGCTGCGTCGCGGTAGAAGCGCCGGTCGCGCAGCGTGTCGCCGATCAGACCCAGCCCGAAAAGCAGCAACAGAACAACGCCGCCAAGCGCGACGATTTTGGTAAGCCAAGGATGTTTCAAAAGATGCTCCACGATGAATGTGAAGGCAGTGTTGATGGCTGCAGTGAGGGCCGTATGAAGTGTGTGAGGTGGGTGTGAAGTGGCAACGTGCCGCCTCAAAAGATGAACGATTGCGCCGCCCGCTGCACCACGAAGATGTCGTACGACACTCCGCGAAGGGCATTTGAAAAACCCGCGTACTCCCGAAACAAGGCGGTGCGTCGCGATCTGGCGCCGCCTTGATCAGCCTCGAACTTTGTCGGGAAACGTCAACACCACGCGCAGGCCGGGCTGCGTGTTGCAAATGTCCATGTGCCCGCCGTGTAGCGCCATCACCCGCTGGACGATGGCCAGGCCCAGACCTGAGCCGCTGCGTTCGCCGTTCGGGCGGGCTGTCGTAAAAAAGCGCTCGCCGAGGCGCGCTAACGCGTAGTCAGGCACGCCGGCACCACGGTCCTGTACCGCCACGCTGTAGCCGGCAAGCTCCACCATGACGGTGCTGCCGTCCGGCACAAAGTCGATGGCGTTGTCGATCAGGTTGCACAGCGCCAGCGTGATCAGCTCGGCTTCCCACGGGCCTTGTGCGCCCTCGCCGGTGACGTGCAGCGTAATGCCGCGCTGCGCTGCACGGGCCCGCGTGTGCACCTGCGCGGCCAGCGCGCAATCGTGCAGATGCACCGTGCTGTGCGGGTCGGCGTGTTGGCGTTGTTCCAGCTTGCTGAGCTCCAGCAGTCGGTCGATGAGGCGCTGCAGGCGCTCGCTTTGCTGCACTACCTGCGAGGCAAACAGGGTGCGATCCGCGTCGGGCAGCGGATCTTGCAGCAGCTCACCGGCGCCCCGAATGGCGGCTACAGGGCTTTTAAGCTCATGCGTCAGGGCCCGCACATAGGCTTCGATGTAGCCGTGTCCCTCCAGCCGCTCGCGCATGCGCTCCATCGCGCGGGCCAGGTCGCCCAGTTCGCCGGGAACGCGCGGCATGGGAAGGGCGACGACTGGGGCCAGCGGTAAAGTGCCTGATGCTCCGCTGGCAGGGCCTTGAACGCTGAGGGCGTAATCACGCAGGCGGCGCACGTTGAGCACCATCCACCAGGTGACCGCCACGCCCACTGCAATCGACAAAGCGAGCAGCAGCAGTCCGCCCATCAGCACTTTGCGCTCGGCCCGGTCAATGAAGCGCTGCACGCTGCGGGTCGGCTTGCCCACCGTGAGCACGCCGGCAATGCGGCCTTGCACCAAGATGGGCGCGGCCACGTACATGACGCCGCTGGTGTCGTCATCCGGCGTGTCTCGGGTGGAGCGCGCGCCGTACTCGCCGCGCAGGGTCAGGGCCACATCGCGCCACTGCGAAAAATCAGCGCCCAGGTCGCGTCCTTCAGAATCAAACACCACGCGCCCGGCGGCGTTCATCACATAGATGCGGTAATCGAGCGATTGTTTGGCCAGCCCCCAAATAGCGGCATCGACCGGCCGGCTGGCGTACTGGCGCACTTGCCGCGCAAAAGCGCTGTTCTGCCCGCCTGCCTCCAGCCGCCCGGCAGCCAAATCGTCGCTGGCCAGCTCGGCCAGCAAATTGGCGGTGTCCACCATCATGTCTTCCATCACCTCGCGCACGCTGGGCTTGATCTCGACCACAAACACGCGCAATACAAAAAACGCCGCGATACCGTTGATCAGAAAAAACGCAAACAGCAGTCGTATGCCCAAGCGCATTTTTTAATTCGCTCGAACTATGCGCAAGCGCTTCGAGGCGTGCGGCTGTTCATACCAGCGGCCACCGTGGAACTGGCTTCGCCAGGCCGCCAGTGGCGTCCCCCCAATGGGGAAGGCGCGAAGCGACACAGGGGGGGTTATATCGAGTACCCCATGCCCCGGTGCGTCGCAATGAATTCGCGTTCCGGCGCCACCTGGCGCAGCTTGGCGCGCAGAGTTTTGATGTGCGTGTCCACGGTGCGGTCGGTGCTGTCACTCTCACTGCCCCAAGCGGCGGTGAGCAGCGCGTCGCGCGAGTAGATGCGGCCCGCGCCGGCCAGCAAGAACGACAGCAGCCGGTATTCGCGCCGGGTCAGTGCGAGCGGCTGGCCGCGCCAGGAAATACGCTGGCCGCTGCGGTCATCGCGAAACCCATCGACGGGGTCAGCCTTGAGATCAGGCGCTGCCGGATCAGCGTGCTGTGCACGCCGCAGCAGGGCGCGCACGCGAGCGGTCAGTTCACGTGGGCTAAACGGTTTGGGCAGGTAGTCATCCGCCCCCAGTTCCAGCCCCAGCACGCGGTCGATTTCGTCGCCTTGGGCGCTGAGTATCAGCACGGGCGTGTTGCCAGCGGCACGCACCTCGCGGCACAGGTCCAGCCCGCTGCCATCGGGCAGGCCTACATCGAGGACCAGCAGGTCGAAACCCCCTGCGCGCCACAGCGCGCGCGCATCCTGCAGCAGCAGGCTATGGGTGACTTGCAGGGCGGCGCGCTCCAGCGCATAGGCCACGGTTCTGGCAATAGCCGGGTCGTCCTCCAGCAGCAGCACCCGCGCCTGCATAGCCCGCTCAGCGCCCGACCAGTATCGGAAAAATTTTGCCAAGGCCGCCGGCCATCACCTCGACCGCCAACGCCGCCAAAATCAGGCCCATCAGCCGCGTCATCACGTTGATGCCG
>JBBSUJ010000004.1:0-79319 GCA_038235025.1 Burkholderiales bacterium | reverse complement strand
CCCAAGCTCGCGGGCAATGCTGCTTGGGTGACGCTGCAGGTCTGCGGCGATGGCAGCAATGGCAACTGCGCGGCGGCGCAGGGCATGGATTTGGTATCGTTCTTCTCGCCTCAAGTGTGTGTAGTTCAAAGTGCTTTCCTTCGCGACTGGCTGGTCAACAAGAGAGCATCCTATGCACTCTTGGGCCACCCTTTTGAAGGTTGCACTTCGTACTTGAATCCGCCCGCTTGGAATTTGCAGGCCGCTAAAAACTCTTATGGCGCAAACCCGACTTCGGCGGGAGCAACAGCAGGCGCGCTACCATCAAGCTATGAAAAAAACTTTCGCTCTTCAGGCCGAGGGCCTGCACCCGGACCGGCGCCTCGAGGCCATCAAAAACGAAATTCGCAAGTACATGCGCCGGGAGCGCGGCAAGCCGCTCCCTAAAGGGGCTGATTTCTGGGACTTTGATTGCCGCTTTGCCGTGCCGCCGCAAGAACCGCAAGCCATTGCGCAGGCCGACTTGATGGGCCTGGTAGACGGCGCGGCCCAAGGGGGCGCAGCCCAGTTTTATCTGGAAGTGTTGGCCCGCCCCGCGCAGCGCGTCTTGCGCCCGGTAGACCCGGACGCCGCGCCGCCTACCGCAGCGCCCTACGCGGGGGAGTAAAACTTTTAAGACGGCGCTTACTGCTCTGACGCTGGCGGCGTAACGGAACTGTCTTGCGCTGCATCCGGCGCTGGCAATAAGCCTGCCGCGCGCAACTTGTCTTTTTTGCTGGGGCGCTTGCCTTTCACGCCGCCCGTGCTGGGTTGGGCCGTAGCGGCCATTGCCTGCGCCTCTTCGCTCAGTTCAAATCCTGGCTGAATCTCGCGCTCCAAGCGCACCCCTAAGCGTTTCTCAATCAACTGCATGTGCGCCTCGCTCTCCGGCGTCACAAAGCTCACGCTGATGCCTGGCTCGCCCGCGCGTCCGGTGCGGCCAATGCGGTGGGTGTAGTCGGCGGGAGAGCGCGGCAAGTCAAAGTTGACCACAGCAGGGAGTTGCTCAATGTCTAGGCCGCGCGCTGCCAGGTCGGTGGTGAGCACTACTTGCCAGCGGTCGGCTTTGAATTCGTCAAGCACCTGCTTGCGCGCCCCTTGGCTCAACCCGCCGTGGAAGGGTGTGGCGAACATACCGGCCTTGTAGAGTTTTTCGGCGACGTGCTCGGCCGTGTACTGCGTAGCGACAAACACCAGCACGCGGCTCCAGCCTTCTTGCGTGACCAGGGTGCGCAGCAGCTGTGTGCGCTGCCGGGGCTCGACCGAAAAGGCACGCTGCAAAATATTGGGCGCTTGTTCTGCGCCTTCCACCACGATGTGTTCGGGCTCGTGCAACAGGCCTTGTGCCAGCGTTTTCACCTTACCGGGAAACGTGGCGGACAACAGCAGGTTTTGGCGCTTGGTTGGCAGCAGCGCCAGCACTTTGGTCAGTTCTTCGGCAAAGCCCAGGTCGAGTAGGCGGTCGGCCTCGTCCAGCACCAGCGTTTGCACCTGGCCCAGCTTCACTGCGTGGCGCTCTACCAAGTCAAGCAACCGCCCCGGCGTCGCTACCACCACATCCGCGCCTCCGCGCAGCGCCATCATTTGCGGGTTGGCGGACACGCCGCCAAACACCACCGCTATTTCTACTCGGCGCGGCAGGCCGGCTGCCAAATCGCGCAGTACTTGCCCGCATTGCATCGCCAGCTCCCGCGTGGGAACGAGGATTAGCGCGCGTACGGCCAACGGATTCTCCATGGGCGAGGCGAGCAGGCGTTCCAAAATAGGCAACGCAAATGCAGCCGTTTTGCCCGAACCCGTGGGGGCTTGGGCCAACACATCCTTGCCCTGCAATACGGCCGGCAGCATCGCGGCTTGCACCGGTGTCGGGGCGGCAAACCCCTGGGCTTCGGCGGCTGCCGCGAGAGGGGCCGAAAGGCCTAGTTCGGTTAAGTGCATGAAGGGATAGAAAAAAATGAGGGATACGCAGGCGACGAGCCACCTGGCTGCGCCAGGGTGAGCGGCGCTGAGCAGTGTGTCGATTGTGGCGGCAAGCGTTTTGCAAGGGCACGGGCGTGGACGGCTTAGCCTGAATCAGCGCAAGCTGCTGCCGCGATAATTCAGGCAAATGAACCTCGTCTACGACCCCGCCGCCATCGTGCACAGCATTCAATTGGCAGTGGCACCCGTGTTTTTGTTGACCGCCGTGTCGGCCATGATCGGCACTGTGGCCACCCGGCTGGCACGCATTGTGGACCGGGCGCGCGCATTAGAGCGCATGGCTCATACCGATTCTGAACCTGAGCTGCATGCCCGGGCCTTGCGAGAATTTAGTTTGCTACGTACGCGCGGTTGGCTGGTCACCTTCAGTATTGGTTTCTTGACGTTGTGCGGATTTTTGATCGGCTTGACCATTCTGTTTCTGTTCCTTGGCCAAACCACGAAGCTCGACAGCCCGTCTTGGGCCATCTTCAGCTTTTTGGCTGGCGTGACCTCGTTTCTGGTCGCGCTAGTCTTGTTTTTCATAGAAACCGTTGCTGCTACGCGCATTCTCAATTTCGGCAGCGGTGCGCGTTTGCCATGAGCCGCATGGGGCGCAGCGCCAGCGGCTCGGGCGGGCTGGTGTACTCCACCGAGCAGGGCAGCATGTGCCCGGTTTGCAGAAAAAGTGTGGCGCTGTGCACATGCGCGAAAACGCAAGCCCCTCCTGCGGGCGATGGCACTGCGCGCGTGCGCATGGAATCACAGGGTCGCAAAGGCAAATCAGTCACCGTGGTTCGCGGCCTTGCGATATCTACGCAAGAGTTGTCAATCCTCTCGCGCGAACTCAAGGCTTTGTGCGGCGTGGGCGGTACGGCCAAAGACGGCGCGATGGAGCTGCAGGGCGACCATGTCGAGCGGGTGCTCGCAGCGCTGCAAGCGCGCGGCTTGCGAGCCAAGCGCGGCTGACGAAAAAACCCCAGGACGCAGGCCTTTTTTGGTAAAGGTCATGCGGCCGCCGGTTCCAGCCAGTTTCTCGCCGCGTGCATCACACACTGCGTCAGCCGCTCCAGCGGTGTCTGCGCGCTTCGCAAATGCACCCAGAACAACGGAATTTCCAGCGTTGCACCCGGCACTAGCGGCACCAGTTGACCGTCATTTAGGGCGCTTTCAATAAGCGGTAGCGGGTGCATGCCCCAGCCCAAACCGTGTTTGCACGCCTGCACGTAACCGTCGTTCGATGGAACAAAGTGGCGAGGCGTAGGGCCTCGACCTACCAACTGATGGCGCTGCAGCCATTGGTCCTGCAGCCGATCGCTGGGGTCAAAACCGAGCATAGGCACCGTACGCAAGGTGTCTGCAGTGACACCGTTTGGCAGGTGGCGCGCCATGAAATCTGGGCTTGCGGCCGCGGTGTAGCGCATAACGCCGAGCGGCCAGCTGTTGCAGCCCGCAATGCTGGCCGTTGTCGTAGTGACCGCCGCTAGCACTTCGCCATCGCGCAGGCGCTGCGCCGTGCGGTCTTGGTCGTCAATGCGCAAATCGAGCAGCTCATCGCCCAATGCGGTAAATGCGGCCATTGCATCCATAAACCAGGTGGAGAGGGAATCTGCATTAACTGCCAATGTGAGGGTGGGTGCAGGCCCGGCCTGTTGATTGAGAAGTGCGGGGTGGGCGCGCCGCAAGCTGTTTTCCAGCAGTGCTACCTGCTCAAAATGCAGGCACAACCGGCGACCCGCCTCAGTGCCTGTACACGGAGCGGTGCGCAGCACCAGTACTTGCCCGGTGCGTTCTTCAAGTTGCTTTACGCGCTGCGAAACGGCCGACGCCGTCACGTGCAGCCGGCGCGCGGCGCGCTCGAAAGTTCCCTCACGCAGAACGGCGGCGAGAGCTTCAAGTGCGGCGTAATCGAGCATTAGCGTTGCTTAGGATAGATTAGGAGCTTGAAGTTTACTTAAATATCGCTTTCGCCAAGAATCGGGGGATGCAATTCACATCCAACCTCACCGCCTGGGCCGGTGGCTTTATGGTCTGCTTGGCGCTGGTCGCGTCTATCGGCGCACAAAACTTGTTTTTGCTGCGTCAAGCGGTGGCGGGACGCCACGTGAGCGCTTGCGTGGCTTGGTGCGTGGTCAGCGATGTCGCGTTAACGGCGATTGGCGTTGTGGGCATGGCGCAGGTGCTGGCCGGGTGGCCAGGTCTAGCGTTCTGGTTGACTTTGGGTGGTGCGGTGTTCTTGCTTTGCTACGGCCTGCGGGCGTGGGCGCGATTGCTACCCGGTAAGGGCGGTGCGGTGCACATGGCGCCCCAAGGCCTGCCCGCCACACGTAGCAAAGTCCTTGCAGCCCTGGCAGCGTTGACCTTGCTCAATCCGCATGTTTACTTGGATACGGTGCTTTTGGCAGGGTCTATTGGCGCGCGCGAAGTTGGCAGCTTGAAGCTCGCTTTTCTTGCCGGGGGCGCATCGGCCAGCCTGATTTGGTTTTTGTCGCTGGCGTTCGCAGGGCGCAAATTGCAAGCGGTTTTTGCACGGCCCGCGGCGTGGCGCGTGCTGGACGCCTTTACCGGTGCCAGCATGCTGGCGCTGGCAGCATGGGTGGGGCTGCTTTCTCGCGACATGTAACTTTCACGCTTGGAGCTACGGACCTTGACGTAAAGAACACAGCCAGACGATCAGCGTCTGCCAAAGTAACCCTGAAACAGCTTGCGCGCAATGCCGAGCGCTGTGTGCTGCAGTTCCCGCGCGTCCTCCAGCTCAAATAGCCTTGCGGTGTGCGTCTCCCACAGGTGAACCCAGACCGTGACATGCTCTGGCGTGACGCCTTCAAGCGCCGTGTGCTTGCCGAATATATTGCCGCTGAAGGTGCGGCTGCCCAACGCCGCGGTGCTCCAAAATTCCACCATTCGCGCCAAGTGCGCCTCCCAGCGACCCGTCAGCGTGTGGTCAAACGTGGGCCCCAGCAATGGATCGGCCCGCACATCTGCGTAAAAGGAATGCACCAGCGAATGCAGCCGCTCGCGCGTGACCGGACCGCGAACAGCGACTGAAACCGGGCTTGTTTGCGCGCCGCTTGCAAGGTCGGGTCGGTCGACTTCTTGAGATTCCAACGACATGGCGAGTCACCAATAAGTTCATAATGAATGAATATTCTAGCTTTCTAGAATAATCAGTTACATAAACCCGTTGAATTGGAAAGACCGCCATGCGCTTGACCCAGTGGACGGACTACACACTGCGCGTTTTGATGTTTTGCGCTGACAGCCAAAGCCGCGGGACGCCAGTCACCATTACGGAGGTGGCGGAGCATTACGACATTTCGCGCAGCCACCTCACCAAGATCGTCCAGCAGCTCGGGGCCTCCGGTTTGCTTGAAACTAGTCGGGGCAGGGGCGGCGGTCTGCGACTGGTAAAACGCCCGGTAGACATTAACTTGGGTGCGATCGTCCGCGCAACAGAAACCGATTTTGACTTGGTGGAATGCTTTGATGCCGCTACCAACCAGTGCCGGCTCAGCCCCCACTGCGGGTTGAAGGGCATCTTGGCGGCATCGATAAACGCATTTCTCCAGGTGCTGGACCAGCACACGCTGGCCGACTTGCTGGTTTCACCCGACACCCTGATTCCCGAGTGGAAGGGCAAGAAAGTGCTGCTTCTGGCGCAAGACTTGTCCGATACCCCAGCTAAGGTAGACAAGCGTGTGCCGCGAGAGCCCGCCGCCAGTTGAGACCGGCTGCTGCTGCGGATCGGGCTGCTACGACTCGCGCACTACTTCCAGCAAACGATCCAGACCGCCTTCTGTAATTGCTATTTGCGCGTGCGCCCGAACGGCAGGTTTGGCGTGGTAGGCCACCGACAGCCCGGCTACGCCCATCATCGGCAAATCATTAGCGCCATCGCCCACCGCAATGGTCTGCTTGAGCGAAATGCCCATGAGCGATGCCAGCTCCAGTAGCGTGCGGCGTTTCTCCAGCCCGTCGCAAATATCGCCCCAGCACTGGTCCACCATGCGGCCGGTGAGCACGCCGCCTTCAATCTCTAGCTCATTGGAGCGGGCGAAATCAATGCCCAAGCCGCTTTTGACCCGGTCAGAAAAATAGGTAAACCCGCCGGACACCAACAGCGTGACCAAGCCCGCTTTTTTGGCAGCGTCGATCAGGTTTTGCGCGCCTGCGTTAAGGCGCAGGCGCTGCGTAAAAACTAAATCCAAATGCTCTACCGGCACGCCCTTGAGCAGCGCCACACGCTGGCGCAGGCTTTCCTTGTAGTCCGTAATCACGCCCTGCATGGCGGCTTCGGTAATGGCGGCTACCTCTGCCTTGCGGCCGGCGGCGTCGGCAATCTCGTCGACGCATTCGATGTTAATCAGCGTGGAATCCATGTCAAAGGCGATCAAGCGAAAGTCGCTCAGCCGCAGCGGTGCTTGAATGCCGCGAACCACCAAGCCAGCAGAAGAAAGGGAGTCGGTAGAGGTCATGGCGCGAGATCCTTTCGTATCAAGATTGCAGGTTAAACAAGCGGGAGGGCGCGGGGGTGTGGCGTCTGCAGCGCAAGCCTGTCAGGAGTTAAGGGTGGTGGTCAAGCAGCCAGCGTAATAACCACCGGCGTGTGGTCGCTAGGCTGCGGGTTCTTGCGCGGCGCGCGGTCAATGGTGCAGGCGTCCACGGCGGGCTTGAGTGCGTTGCTCACCAAAATGTGGTCAATGCGCATGCCCTTGTTTTTCTGAAAACCCAGCATGCGGTAATCCCACCAAGAAAAGCTCTTCTCCGGCTGATCAAACATGCGAAACGTATCCGTCAGCCCCAAATCGAGCAGCGCCTGAAAGTGCGCGCGCTCTTCCGGCGTGTGGTGAATCGTGCCTGTAAGGCCCACCGGGTCGTGCGTGTCGCGGTCTTCTGGTGCTACGTTGAAGTCGCCGACGAGTACTACTCGCTCGTGCTCGGCCATCTGGGTGCGAACCCAATCTTGCATTTCCTGCAGCCACTGCATTTTGTAAACAAACTTGTCGCTGTCTGGCGCCTGGCCGTTGACGAAGTAGCCGTTAATCAGCCGCACCGCACCCAGCGGCGTATCCAGCGTGCCCGCAATCACACGTGCCTGAACATCGGTGGAGCCGGGCACATTGCGCACCACGTCGCGCAACGGGCTGCGGCTCAAAATGGCGACGCCGTTGTAGGTTTTCTGGCCAAACGCCGCGGCTTCGTATCCGGCGTCTTTTAAGGCCTCAAAGGGGAATTTCTCATCCACCAGCTTGAGTTCTTGCAGGCACAGCGCGTCGACCGGGTTGGTCTCCAGCCAGGCCAGTACTTGAGGCAGGCGAACGGTGAGGGAATTAACGTTCCAGGTGGCGATTTGCATGGTCGGTGGGGCACAGAGGTGCGGCTGTCGCGGGTAGGGCCGCTGTTGCGAGGTGGGTCAGCAATAACCGAATCCACAAATAACAAAAGAGGTGTCACGATTGTCCCACTCTCCCTCGCGCCGCCCGGCGTTTTTGGTGGCTCAGCGGTTTAGCGGCTTGTTGCAGTAGCGACTATGCAGCTTAAGGGTTAGTGCGGCCCGGACGCTGTTCCATCTAGCGCCTGCAGCGCATGCCTCGGTGAACTGCCTTACTTCGCAGTAACCGAAAAGAGGCCGCGTGAGGCTCGGGCCGCGCGGGCTCAGGTGCCGTAACTGGTCGCCGGGCGATGCGGTAGTACGGCTGCGGGCGCTGCGACAGTTGGGCTCTTGCGGCGCGGCACCATGTCGTCATCCAGCAAGCTTTCCACGCGCGCAAAAATTTCAAAACGAGAAAACGGCTTCTTCATGAAGTCGTCAGCGCCAATGCGGTGCACGTAAAACTGCTCAATCGCCGTTTCGTTGCCGCTGATCATGATCACGGGAATGTGTTGATACGCCGGATTTTTGCGAATCATGCGCAGCGCATTAAAGCCGTTCATACCCGGTAGTACGATGTCCAGAAAAATCAGGTCGGGCGCGTCCTTGTCAATCAACTCCAAGCCCTGCTCGGCGTCCAGCGCCTCGCGCGTGTCGCAACCGGCCGAGCGCAGCGCCCTGCGCAAAACGGCCACAACCGTGGGCGAATCGTCAATGATCAACGCTTTCGTGCCCTTGCGAGCGTTCTTGCGGGGGGACTGGCGACGCTCTGGTGGGCTGGCCAATTCGAGAGGTACGGGCGCGAGCGCTTCGGGTTCGGTCGTCGTTATGGGGGGTGCTTTTTTACGCACGCCGTCCCACAACCGTTCAAAAATGCTCATGATGCGGGTCTTTTTCTTGGTACGAGTGAGGCGGCTGCAACGGGCGCTAGTATCCCAGACGCGTGCCTAAGGCCTGGTGAACGCGTGCGTTGGGTGCCGGGATAAGGTCGATCCGGTGCCTACAAGCGGCTGCAAGCGCCCTGACAGCGGGAAAAAAGTAGGCCGAATCGGGTGCGACACGCCCATCCGCAGTCGGTCGCAGGTCCGCTTGGCGCTCGCGCCACGGCCTCCATGGTTCAATGCGCGCCACAGTACTGCTTTGGCGTCGCCGGCGACCAAGGTTCCGGTGCTCAAACAGAAACGCAAATTCATGAATCCCACCAAAATCGCAGCCATTCTTCTGGTGATTGCCGGCGTGCTCGCACTCGGCTACGGCAGCTTCAATTACACCAAGGACACCACCGTCGTCAAAGTCGGTCCGCTTGAAGTCACCGCCAAAGAGCAAAAAACTGTCAACCTACCGATGTGGGCAGGCGTAGGCGCGATCGTGGTCGGTGGCCTGCTGTTGGTGATGGGCAGCAAGAAAGGCTGATCTGGGGCGAAGGCGCGCAAGCCGTAATGGGCGAGCGCGCCATCCGCTGATGGTGCGACAGCAGTAGCTGTTTTTACTATTATAAAAATAGCTGTAAACGCTTATGGAGTAAGCGTTACAGGCTTATTTCGCCATTTTTTTACGCTATAGTGCAGTGGCTCACTCATCGACCGGCCCGCTCGGCGACAGGCAACACCCCAAATGCAACACCCCACATGCGGCGTGCACCGTCGGCACCGCTACCCCACCTTCATTACAGAAGCTCAATCCCCGGAAAGCTTTTGAAGCAGGTCTCGCGTGTGGTCTGCACAAAATCGGCCATCCAAGGGCGGGCGCTGGTGGTGGCGGTGCTGGCCATGTAGAGGCGGCCGGTCAAACCCGCTGGGCCAACGGGGCGCGCACTCACGTATTGACGGTTAAGGTAGCCCTGCACTGCCCAGCGGGGCAGCGTGGCGATGCCTCGGCCGCTGGCCACCAGTTGCAGCATGCCGACGGTGAGCTCTGTGGTGCGGCGGTGCGCGGGGGTGATGCCGGCCGGGGTAAGCACCTGGCGCAGCAAATCCAGCATGTCGTCGGGTACCGGGTAGGTGATGAGCGTCTGATCGGCAAAGTCTTCGGCCTCCAAGCGCTGTTTGTCGATGAGCGGATGGTCGTTGGCCAGCAGCGCCAAAATTTCAAAGCTGAACAGCGGGTGGAAATCCACCGCTTCATCCGGGTCAGGCTCCGACACGATGGCCACCTCGGCGCGGTCCTGCAGCAGCAGCGCAATCGGGTCGGGGTGAAAGCCCGAGACGATGTCCAGCTCAATCTCGGGCCAGGCGGTACGAAACGCGTCCATTGCCGGCATCAGCCAGTCAAAACAGGTGTGGCATTCCACCACGATGCGCAGCTGCCCGGCCCCCGCTTGCCCCAGGCGGGCCACGTCGCGTTCGGCCTCTTGTACCTGCGGCAGCACGGCGTCGGCAAGCTTTAGCAGGCGCAGGCCCATGGCGCTGAACTGCGGGGGAACAGATTTGCGCTCAAACAGCGCGCCATCGAAATGCACCTCCAGCTGCTTGATCTGGTGCGACAACGCGGACTGCGTCAGGTGAAGCAACTGCGCGGCGCGCACCAAGCTACCGGTGTCGCGCAGGGCGGCTAGGGTGCGCAGGTGACGGGTTTCAAGAATCGATTGCGTCATGAATTTAATTCAAGTTAAGCGTAGATATTTTTCGTTTGAATAATAAACGGCAAACGTGGACGATGACCCCCATGAAACTTACCCGCACTCACACCCTTGGATTTCCCCGCATGGGGGCGTACCGCGAACTGAAATTCGCTTTAGAAAAACACTGGCGCGGCGAGATCGACGAAGCCGCGCTGACGCAGACCGGTACCGATCTGCGCAAAGCGCATTGGCAAGCCCAACGCGATGCCGGCTTGGCCGTTGTCACCGTGGGTGACTTTGCCTTTTACGACCATGTCGCCAACCACATCCAAATGCTGGGTTGCGAGCCAACGCGCTTTGGTTTTGATGGGCACGCGTCCGAACTATCACGCTACTTCTCCATGGCGCGCGGAGTGACAGACGACGTGAAAATTGATGTAGCGGGTGACGCGAAAGGCGGCGTGACAGGCGAGGCTAACCACGCCGAAACCTGCGCCCACCACACCCACGGTTTTGCTCTGGAAATGACCAAGTGGTTCGATACCAACTACCACTACCTGGTGCCCGAATTCACTGCAGCTACTGCGTTCAAGCTCGCCTCCAACCGCTTGTTTGATGAAGTGGCCGAGGCGCAGGCGCTGGGCCACCCGGTCAAGGCGGTGCTGCTAGGGCCGCTGAGCTTTTTGTTCCTGGGCAAGGAGAAGGAAGCCGGGCTGGAACGCCTCTCGCTGCTCGATGGTTTGCTGCCGGTGTACGAGCAAATCTTGTCGCGCCTGAAAGAGCAGGGCGTGGACTGGGTGCAAATCGAGGAGCCCATCCTGGGCCTGGATTTACCGGCCGACTGGCGTAACGTGTTTGAACGCAGCTACTGGCAGTTGGCCCGCTCGGCTCCCAAAATTTTGCTGGCGACCTACTTCTCACCACTGGAAGACAACCTGCGCCTCGCCTGCCAGCTGCCGGTGGCGGGCCTACACGTTGACGCGGTGCGCGCGCCGCACGACCTCACCAGCGTGGCCGACTGGCTGCCCGCGCACAAGGTGCTTTCGGTCGGCATTGTGGATGGCCGCAACATCTGGCGCACCGATGTCGATGCTGCGCTGGCATGCCTGCAGCCCGTGGCGAACAAGCACCAGGGCGAACTGTGGCTGGCCCCGTCGTGCAGCTTGCTGCACGTACCGTTCAGCCTGCAGGCTGAGCAAATATTGGATGCAGAAACCAAATCGTGGATGGCCTTCGCCATTGAGAAGCTGGGTGAATTGCGCGTGCTCAGCGCAGCTTTGGGTGGCGATGCCGCTTCCGTAGCCGCCGAGCTCACCGCAGCCCGCAGCGCCATTGCCGCACGCCGTGTTAGCAAACGCGTGCACCGCGTCGATGTTGCCCTGCGCATCGCCCGCGCCACCAGCAGCGATGACCACCGCCAGTCCAGCTTTGCGCAGCGCCAACGCCTGCAACGCGCCCGCTTTGCGCTGCCCGCACTGCCCACCACCACCATCGGCTCGTTCCCGCAAACGCCCTCCATTCGCGCTGCCCGCGCCGCCTTCAAACGCGGCACGCTGGCCGAGGCCGACTATCGCCAAAAGATGGAAGAAGAAATCACGCTCGCCGTGCGCGAGCAAGAAGCGCTGGACCTGGATGTGCTGGTGCACGGCGAGGCCGAGCGCAACGACATGGTCGAATACTTTGGCGAGCAGCTCGACGGCTTTGCCTTCACGCAAAACGGCTGGGTGCAGTCTTACGGCTCGCGTTGCGTGAAACCGCCGGTCATCTTTGGCGATGTGGCCCGCCCCAAAGCCATGACGGTCTCCTGGACTACCTTTGCCCAAAGCCTGACAACCAAGCCCGTCAAAGGCATGCTGACCGGCCCGGTCACCATCCTGCAATGGTCCTTTGTGCGCGACGACCAGCCCCGCAGCGTCACGACCGAACAGATCGCCTGGGCGATTCGCGATGAAGTGGTCGACCTGGAGCACGCCGGCATCGGCATCGTGCAAATCGACGAGCCCGCCATTCGCGAAGGCCTGCCCCTGCGCCGCGCCGGCTGGAAGCCTTACTTGCTGCAAGCCACGCGCGCCTTTCGCATCACCGCCTCGGGCGTAGCCGACGACACGCAAATCCACACGCACATGTGCTACTCGGAGTTCAACGACATCCTGCCGGACATCGCCTCCATGGACGCCGATGTCATCACCATTGAAACCAGCCGCTCCGACATGGAACTGCTGCGCGGCTTTGGCGATTTTCAGTACCCGAACGAGATTGGCCCCGGCGTGTACGACATCCATTCCCCGCGCGTGCCCACGCAGGACGAGATCATTCGCCTCATGCGCAAAGCCGTGTCCGTAGTGCCGCGCGATAACCTGTGGATCAACCCCGATTGCGGCCTTAAAACCCGCGGCTGGCCGGAGACGCGTGCGGCGCTTGCCAGCATGGTGGGGGCGGCCAAGGTGCTGCGGGAGGAGTTGGCGGCGGGGTGATGGTGTGGGCAACCCGGGGCAGCGCAGACCAACGTTGTAAGCCTCATGCTCTACTTAGGTGCTTCGCTGCGCAGTGCCCGTAAAACCTGGACTGCTCAATCCACCAGTGCCGCAGACCTCGGGACTCAGCCGCACTGGCGACGGGTCTTTTCCCAGGTGCGCAGGCCCAAAACGATGCCCACCATAGGTGAAGAGCCAAGCGTGCTTTTGAAACGCATGCCTATGCCAAATGTCAGGAAATCAATACCGCCAAACGGGCTCACGCGCGAATTGGTCGCTTATGGCCGTGCGCGATGCGCTTCAATATTCGATTAAGGAAGCCTGTTGGCGCTTTTTTTGACCGTAAGGGTGGCACTAACCGCATGGCCAACCGGCCACTCAGACGCGCGATGTACTACGGGTTTTTTTGAGGCGAAAAAATACTACAAACATCATAAATCCAGTCAGCAAAATAACCCCCCATTCCGATAATGTCGGAATGCTTGCCACTGTCGGGGTGCCGCATGCCTGCACATTGTTGGTATCCAGAGTTACTGCGCCATTCAATGCGTATACCCCGCCAGATAATTTAGATCCGGTATTCAATGTAGCGTCTTGGGCGGCAATAATATTACCTAGAAAAGTTGAGCCGGTACCCAAAGTTGCCGCCGAACCCACTCCCCAAAACGCCTTGCAAGAGGCTGCGCCGCCAGACGCAGTCATTGTCGCATTGCTGGACACTGTCAGCGAGTTGGCTATTTTAAAAACAAATTCACTACCCGCTGGCCCTGCGAGTGTTACGGGCCCAGTCATGATGGCGGACGACGTGAAGCAATACACGCCAGGCGATATGGGGCTCAAGGCAGTCAAATCTTGAGCTGCGCCGTAGCTTGCACTACAAACGCTCGCATTAATTGCGTTGTAGGTCGACAAGGCATCAGCCTGCGCAGCGTTTGCGGATGTATCGGCAAGATGTGTTGTTCCAGTCCGTGTGCCCGGAGGGAAACCCGTAATGGAGGAACCTGGGGAAACTCCAATGTCTCCAGAAATTGCCGAAGGCCCTGTATTCGTCAGCGCCGTCGCAGCCAGTGCACCGTAGCCCCCTGCTGAACCCAGCTCCAACGGTGCCGCGTGCGCCCCGCCCACTGCCCCTGCTGAGAATAGAAAAGCGGTGAGGCACCACGAGAAAAGCTGATTTGTTTGAAACTTCATAAATCGACACTCTATCCTGAACACATCAGGATTTTCGGATTACTCCACGGCGGATTCAAAAGTGAAGTGCAACACCTGGTAACCCATAAAGTCAGCAAATTCAATCGTCGCCTGTGCCCGACCACCAGCTCCAGCCTGAAGATCGACTCACCATCGCCAGCCTGAAGCAGCAGAACCACAGCGTGCGAGCGATTGCACGGCAACTGCGCCGCCTCCCCCCTCCCACCAGCCGGGAACTAGAGCGCAACGCCTGCCCATCTGGCTATGGCAGCGCCCAAGCCCATCGCCTGTGCCTGCAGCGCAGACCTTTTGGCAGACCCGCTTTGAAGCTTTACCCCGATTCGATCTTGTGGGCTCTGGTGATTCATCTGCTGCGCCTTCGCTGGTCGCTCGAGCAAATTGCCCTGACACCGGCACGCTTGCATCCCCCCAGGCCATGAATACCGCGTGTCGTACGAGACCCTCTACAACTGGCATCTATGCCATGCCTACTAGAGAGGTGCGCAAGGACCTGATTGCTACCTTGCCCCTCGCCCACATCAAGCGGCTACCGCGCAGCAAAGGTAAGGACCGCAGGGGCCAGATCCCGGCCATGCTGAGCATTCATGTGCGCCCGCCAGAGATTGAGGATCGCCGGTTCCCCGGACATTGGGTGGGGCACCCCATCAAAGGAGAGGGCAACGCGAGCACGGTGGGGACTTTGGTGGAACGTACCCGCCGACTGGTAGTGCGGGTCAAACTCCCTGAATTGAAACCGGCCAGTGCCGCCAATGTTTTGCAGGGCTTCACGGACAAGCTGCCGGGCATTGCGCAGCCCATGCGCCTCACCATGACGTAGGACCAAGGAGAGGATGTGAGCAGGCACAAGAAGCTCAGTGAGCAGACAGGCGTAGCGGTGTACTTCTGCGACCCGCACAGCCCGTGGCAGCGAAGTTCCAACGAGAACATGAATGGTCTGGTGCGCCAGTACTTGCCCAAGGGGACAGACCTGAGCGTCTACAGCCAAAAGCAGCTCGATGCGATTACCGATGAGATCAACAACCGGCCCATAAAGGGCCTGGACGTACGATGTACGCTCGCGGCATATCGCGAGTTGCTGATCAACAGCCCGCAGCAATCCACCCTCATTCCTTGAAAGCCGGGGTGTTGCACTTCAGTTTTGAATCCGCCCAGTTAGCGCAAGCAGCTATCAATATGATGCCATCGAGGGCGGCTTCAGGCGGTGATGCGTGAATGTGCTGACGAAGCCTGAAGCACGTCTGTGTGCGGCGCAAAGCGACTGGCGCGCAGCCGGCGCAGTGCGCGCAGTGGGCAAGACATCCAAATACTCCAATCCAATGGGCTCACCTACAGACCCATCGCCTTTTTTCTGTCGCCCGCTTTCTTCGGTCTTTCTTTCGGTCTTTCTTTCGGTCTTTCTTCTTCGGTCTCCTCACTGAAACAGTTTCAGCAGCTCCAGCGTTGGATACCCGTCCGCCGGCACCTCCACGCTGCGCTGATATGCGCGAATGCCGCGCCGCGTGGCCGAGCCCATGACACCGTCGGGCGTGCCGCTGTCAAAACCGCGTGCGTTCAAAGCGGTTTGCAATTGCGTTAACTGGGCTTTGGTAAGCGCTTGCACATCGCGCGGCCAAGGCGCTTGCACCGCAGGCCCGCCCGCTAGCTGCTGCGATAACAAACCCACCGCAAGTGCGTAGCTGGTCGAATTGTTGTAGCGCAGGACGGTGCGAAAGTTAGCCCCCACCAAAAACGCCGGCCCGCGCGCGCCGGCCGGCAGCAGGATAGATGCGTCGTCCAACGCGGGCAGCGCAACGCCATTCATCGCGCTCACACCTTCGCTCGCCCAAACCGATGCCGCCTGCCGCACAGCAGCATCGGCGCGCGCAAAGTCAAAGCCACGCGCCAGGCGTACCTCCAACCCCCAAGGCTGCCCAGCTTGCCAACCCGAGCGCGCCAGAAAATTCGCGGTCGACGCCATCACATCGGGCACGCTGCCCCAAATATCGCGGTGCCCATTGCCGTCGCCATCAACTGCGTAGGCCAAAAAGTTGGATGGCAAAAACTGCGTCTGCCCCATCGCCCCGGCCCACGAGCCAATCATCTGCGCGCGGCTGATGTCTCCGCTCTGCAAAATCTTCAGCGCCGCCAACAACTGCCCCCGCGCCCACTGCTCGCGCCGGCCCTCAAAACCCAGCGTCGCCAGCGCGTCGATAGTGGAAATGTCGCCCGTGTAGCTACCGTAGTTGCTCTCCATGCCCCAAATCGCCACCAGCACCTCAGTCGGCACGCCGTCGCGCGCTGCCATAGCGCCCACCTGGGGCGGCAGCGTCAGCAGCTTGTCCTGCCCACGCGCAATGCGCTGCGCCGAGACAGCCGTATCGAGGTAATCCCACACCGTACGGGTGAACTCGGGCTGCGCCCGGTCCAGCTCAATCACGCGCGGAAGGAAACGTACGTCCGTGAAGGCGGATTGCAGAGTGGCTTCGGTAATGCCTGCCGCGCGGGCGGTAGTGCGGAAGTCGGACACCCAACGGGCGAATTGGTGCGCGTGTTCGGGGCTGTCGGGGGCTGGGAGCGGGACGCTCGTGGCCAACGGGGGTGATGCCGGCGCGGCGTTGGTGACGACGTTCGGTTGCGCCAGCGGTTGGATGTCGACCGGCGGGGCGGAGGCGCAACCCGCAACGGCCAATGCCACCAGCAAATGGGGAGCCAACCGGAGGCGGGTGGGTGGGGTGAAACGGCAGGTTGTTTTCATCCGTTCCATTCTCGTCTCTCATCTATTGCAGGCGGGTAGTGGTCGACTGTAGCGAAAAACATCTGCACCTCACCCGCGTGCAGATGGCCGACTGTTGAGGATGTCCAGCATAGCCCTCGTGAGGATGTGATGGTGTGGAGCGGGATGGCGCGAGAGGCGTCTTTTCTTGCCAACAGCCAGGCTATTGGCAAGAAAGGCAACGTAGCGAATCGCCCTAGACCGCGCCATCACAGACCGCAGGGAGTTGTGCGGGGCATCCTAACGCTTGCTCGAAAGTCTGGCGATCACCTCAGTGCGCGAACTCGACGTACGCCGTACGCCACTGCCGAGCGGCCGTAGCAGCCAGCGATGTCGAGTGTCCCATCCAGTCCCTTGTGAGGGGTACCAAGTGTTTGGATCGCCAATGATGCCGGTAAGCTAAGCAATGCCAAAATGAAAAATTCAGAACAAAAAAGGCATCTGGCGCATATCCAGAATGGGTTGATAGCTATCAAAATCGCTAAAAAATAACTTCGTCGTTCCTCACTTGGGCGGCATCACGCCCGATGGACCCACACGGCACGCCCTCAGCCGAGTTGGCGTAGTCAAACAGCCAAGCTGGCGGCCTTGGCTCGTGCTGTGTGCATTTTTTTGTAGCTGTCGATCAGGCGCTGGTGTCTCTCCAGGCCTTCCAATTTCATGCTGGTGGGCGTCAAGCCGAAGAAGCGTACGGTGCCGTCTATTGAACCGATGGCCGCGTCCATTCGGGCGTCTCCAAACATTCGGCGGAAATTGGCTTCGTAATCTTCCAGCGCAAGCTCGTCGTCCAGCTGCACTTCCAGCACCACATTCACCGCCTGATAAAACAACCTGCGCTCTACCGTGTTGTCGTTGTATTGCAAAAAGCTACCCACCAGTTCCTGGGCTTCCTCGAATTGCTTCAATGCGAGATGAATAAGCAGCTTGAGCTCCAGAAGCGTGAGCTGGCCCCAGACGGTAATGTCTTCAAAATCTATGCCGATCAAGGTAGCGATATCGCTATGTTCATCGACATCGCTTTCCGCTAACCGCTCCAGTAACGCGGCCAATTGAGTCTCGTCCAGGCGATGGAGATTCAAGATGTCGGAGCGAAACGGCAATGCTTTGTTGGTGTTATCCCAAATCAAATCTTCTATTGCATAAATTTCTGAATAACCGGGCACCAATATTCTGCAGGCTGTGGCACCCAGTTGGTCGTATACCGCTGTGTATACCTCTTTGCCCATGCCTTCCAGAATACCGAGCAACGTGGCGACTTCGTTGATAGTCGAATCTTCGCCTTGTCCAGAAAAATCCCATTCGATAAAATCGAAATCAAATTTATTACTAAAAAATCTCCAGGAGACAACACCACTGGAATCAATGAAGTGCTCCACAAAGTTGTTCGGTTCTGTCACCGCATTACCGTTAAAAGTGGGCTGCGGTAAATCGTTCAAGCCTTCAAAACTTCGACCCTGCAGCAGTTCCGTAAGACTGCGTTCCAGCGCAACCTCCAGGCTGGGGTGCGAGCCGAACGAGGCAAATACGCCGCCCGTGCGCTGGTTCATCAGCGTGACGCACATCACTGGGTAGACCCCGCCCAGCGAGGCATCCTTCACCAACACCGGAAACCCCCGATCTTCCAGCCCTTGAATGCCGGCCACGATGCCGGGGTACTTTGCCAACACGTGCTGCGGAACATCGGGCAGGGCCATTTCACCCTCCAGAATTTCGCGCTTTACCGCGCGCTCAAATATTTCTGAAAGGCACTGCACCTGCGCTTCTGCCAGTGTGTTGCCGGCGCTCATCCCGTTGCTCATGTAGAGGTTTTCGACCAGGTTGGTCGGGAAATACACCACGGCGCCATCGGATTGGCGCACAAACGGCAGCGAACAAATACCGCGCTCTACATTGCCAGAGTTGGTGTCAACCAAATGCGAGCCCAGCAGCTCGCCATCGGGGTTGTAGATATCTTTGCAATACGCATCAAGAATATCGGCGGGCAATGTATCGCCTTTGCCTGGCTTGAACCAGCGCTCGTTCGGGTAATGCACAAATGCAGCATTGGAGATGTCTTCACCCCAAAAACTGGCACCATAGAAATGATTGCAGTTGAGGCGCTCAATAAACTCTCCCAAAGCGGAGGCCAACGCACTTTCTTTGGTGGATCCCTTGCCATTGGTAAAGCACATGGGCGAGTGCGCATCGCGGATATGCAGCGACCACACATTGGGAACGATGTTGCGCCAGGAAGATATTTCAATCTTCATGCCCAAGCCGGCCAAAATGCCCGCCATATTGGCGATGGTTTTTTCCAGCGGCAGGTCTTTGCCCTGGATATAGGTGCTGGATTCAGACGAGGGGTTTAACGTCAGCAGAGCCTGGGCGTTGGCATCGAGGTTTTCCACCTCTTCAATCACAAAATCGGGCCCGGTCTGAACCACCTTTTTTACGGTACAGCGGTCGATATAACGCAAGATACCTTGGCGGTCTTTTTCGGACATATCGGCCGGCAGTTCTACCTGAATTTTGAAAATCTGTTGATAGCGATTTTCAGGATCGACAATGTTGTTTTGCGACAGGCGAATGTTATCCGTTGGGATATTTCGGTTGACGCAATACAACTTCACAAAATAGGCGGCGCACAAAGCCGATGAGGCCAGAAAATAATCAAACGGCCCCGGCGCCGAGCCATCGCCTTTGTAGCGAATAGGTTGATCGGCGATGACGGTGAAATCATCAAACTTGGCCTCAAGTCGAAGTTTGTCGAGAAAGTTGACCTTGATTTCCATGGGAACTCACCATAAAAGGTTGAAGCAGAAGTGCCGTGAAAAGCAGCTTGCCGCTTGCGTGCCGCCTGCCGATCGGGTGCTTGGGGTGATCTCGAAGAAACTTTGGCTGCGCGTTTCAGCGGCGTACGCGGCACGTCAACTGGCTCACAAAGCACCAGATAAAACGGCTTTAGCAATTTAAAATATATAGCAACAAACTTAATACAGGTAAGCGCTAGGTGCTATTTTACTTGGTTTTTTCTCAGATGCTGCGCAGGTTCACGCGCTTAGACAACGCCTCGGCACTCTCGCTCCGCTCGCTGTAGCGGTCCACCAAATAGTCAGCGCAGTCGCGGGCGAGCAGCGTGAATTTGACCAGCTCTTCCATCACATCCACCACGCGATCGTAGTAGGGCGAGGGCTTCATGCGGCCGTCTTCTTCAAACTCCAAAAAGGCCTTGGCGACGGATGATTGGTTGGGGATGGTGATCATGCGCATCCACCGGCCCAGCACGCGCAACTGGTTTACGGCATTGAACGACTGCGAGCCGCCCGATACCTGCATCACTGCCAGCGTTTTGCCCTGCGTGGGCCGCACCGAGCCGATGGCCAGGGGAATCCAGTCGATTTGCGCTTTGATGATGCCGGTCATGGCGCCGTGGCGCTCAGGCGAGCACCACACCATGCCTTCCGACCACTGCGCCAGATCACGCAGCTCTTGCACTTTGGGGTGGTCGTCGGGCGCGGCGTCGGGCAGCGGCAAACCGCTGGGGTTAAAAATGCGCGTATCCGCCCCCATGGCTTGCAGCAGCCGCTCGGCTTCTTCGGTAACGAGCCGGCTGTACGAGCGCTCGCGCAGCGACCCGTAGAGCAGCAGGATGCGCGGCGCGTGCGGGGCGCGGGTTTCAGGCAGCAGGCGGTGCAGGTTCGGCTGGTGGAACAGCGCCGCATCGACGTTCGGGAGATCAGGATGGGGTGACACGCTGGCCTTTCGCAATTACTGAACCAACGACTGCTTCGCCGTCTTCTTTGGTCAATGCGGCTCGCTGCCGCTGCGGCAGGATGTCCAGCACCGCTTCCGATGGCCGGCAAAGGCGCGTGGCATGCGGCGTAACCACAATGGGGCGGTTGATGAGGATGGGGTGTTGCAGCATGAAGTCGACCAGCTGCGCGCTGGTCCACTTGGCGTCGCTCAAGCCCAGTTCCTCGTAAGGAGTGCCTTTTTGGCGCAGCACGTCGCGCACTGGGATTCCCATGGCCGCTATCAAGGTCTCCAGCGTGGCGCGATCGGGCGGGTTGTGGAGGTACTCGATAACGGTGGGCTCTTCGCCGCTGCTCTGGATCAACGCGAGCACGTTGCGCGAGGTGCCGCAGGCGGGGTTGTGATAGATCGTGATGGCGGTCATGGCATTCAAAGAATGACGGATGTCTGGCGTGGTGGCGGTTTGACGAATGACTGAATCAGACGGAATTCGGACGTGAAGGACGCTTGAAAGGTGCGAGAAGGGTGCGTTACGGGTGCGTCACGAGGGCGTGAAAACAGCGTCACGGTTGTGTCACGGGGGTATGACGGGTGCGGCAAGAATGGCCTGCCCGCTCAGGCGAAACTGAGGCGAAGCGCCAACGCAGCCAACGTAACCAACAGCACGGGTACGGTCAGCACAATGCCCACCGTGAAGTAATAGCCCCAAGTGATAGTCGTGCCCTTCTTGGCCAACACATGCAGCCACAGCAGCGTTGCCAGGCTGCCGATGGGCGTGATTTTGGGACCCAGGTCGCAGCCAGTCACGTTGGCGTAAATCATGGCTTCGCGGACGATGCCGCTGGCGTTCGAAGCGTCAATTGACAGCGCGCCGATCAACACGGTGGGCAGGTTGTTCATCACCGACGACAGAATCGCAGTGAGGAAGCCGGTGCCCAGCGTGGCACCCCAAATGCCGCCTTGCGCGAAGAAGTTCAGCAGGGCGGCCAGCTGATCGGTCAGCCCCGCGTTGCGCAGGCCGTAAACCACCAAATACATGCCCAGCGAGAAGGTGACGATTTGCCACGGCGCACCGCGCAGCACTTTCTGCGTGCTAATAACCGAGCCCCGTGCTGCGACAGCCAGCAAAATGGCGGCACCCACGGCTGCGATGGCGCTGACGGGAACGCCCAGCGGCTCCAGCACGAAGAAGCCGATCAGCAAAAGCGCCAGCACCACCCAGCCCGCGCGGAAGGTGGCCCGGTCGCGAATGGCGTCCACTGGCACCTTGAGCTGGCCCACGTTGTAGGTGACCGGGATACTTTTGCGGAAGTACACCATCAGCACGAGCAGGCTGGCCAGCACGGCGGCAATGTTGACAGGCACCATGACGGATGCGTATTCGTTAAAGCCGATGTTGAAAAAATCAGCCGACACGATGTTGACCAAGTTGGAGACGATCAGCGGCAGGCTGGCCGTGTCCGCAATAAAGCCCGCCGCCATCACAAACGCCAGGGTGGCGGCCGGCGTAAAGCCCAGTGCCAGTAGCACCGCCATCACGATGGGCGTGAGGATGAGCGCCGCGCCATCGTTGGCAAACAGGGCGGACACCACGGCGCCCAGCAGCACGATAAAAGCAAACAGCCGCCGCCCGTGGCCGCCTCCCCAGCGGGCGACGTGCAGCGCTGCCCATTCAAAGAAACCGGCCTCGTCCAGCAGCAGGCTGATGAGGATGATGGCGACGAAGGTGGCCGTGGCGTTCCACACAATGCCCCAAACCACCACGATGTCGGTTAGTTGCACAACGCCCAACGCCAGCGCTATTAGCGCGCCTGTCAACGCGCTCCAGCCAATGCCCAAGCCGCGCGGCTGCCAGATGACCAGGACGAGGGTGAAGATAAAGATGAAGACGGCGATCAGCATGGGAGCGATTCAGCGGGGAGGGTGGTTGGATGGCGGCTTGCCGGTACTTGGCAGTGAGCGTTCACAGGTGGGCGCTGCGGACAGGCGTGTTGGGCGTGGGCGTTCTTGCGAGTGGGCGGGTGGGCGAGTGGGCGAGTGGGCGAGTGGGCGAGTGGGCGTTTAGGCGGTGTCGAACTCAGCCATCACATGCCAGCGTGCCCACTACGGCGCAAGCTTCGCCTTGGCAGCAGTTGTCGGTGAGGTAGGCCAGCAACCCATTCATCTGATCAAAAGCCGCCCGGTAGATGAGGTTGCGACCTTGCCGCTCTTGCGACACCAGACCGGCGTGGGTGAGTTCCTTGAGGTGAAACGACAGGCTAGTGGCGGGGAGCGCGAGGGTGTCGCTCAAAACTCCGGGAGTTAGCCCACCAGGCCCTGCCGTTACAAGCGCGCGAAACACCCGCAGGCGGCTTTGCTGTGCCAGCGCGGCCAAGGCTTTTACAACGTTTTCTTCTTCCATATTTCAATTATTGTTGAATAACAGAATAGATGTAAAGGGCTTGTGTGAGAAAAATGATGCAGAAACGGTTGCCAGCCCTAACGCAGTAACGTTATGACGTTATGACGTTGCTGCGGCCCTCAGTGAGGCAAGGATGTCTTGCGTTGGCGGCCTTGGATCCCGCCACGCGGTGTATTTGGGCTCGGCGCGCGCGCCAAAGACAGTAGCGCGTCGCTCGCTACGCTGCGCTTGCTGGTGGAACGAAGGCCAAAGTAGCGCAGCTATTTTTGCGCTTTAAGCCGCTGCCGCCTTCCGTGTCAGCCCGGGCCATTGGGACCAAAACTATTAGTCTTGGAAATGCCAGCCAGGGGTGTCCTGCATAACTCCCTACCGTCTGTGATGGTGCGGATCGGGACGGGCCGCAAGGCGTCTTTTGGCAGGCAATAGGCGAGGTCATCACATGAATACGCACAAGAAAAGTAACGCAGTGGACCGCCCGAGACTGCGCACGCACAGACCGCAGGGAGTTATGCAGGGCGTCCCCAGAGGGCTGGGTAGCTTCAGCGCGCGTTGTTCTTTTCAAACAAGGCGGAGAAAGCCAGCATGCGTGAGCGGTTTTTGCCGAAATCGTTTCGGCCGAAGGATGAGTGCGAGCGAAAGTCAATGCGCTGCGCTTGGGCGTCGATTTTGAAGTCAACCAAATCCCTGAAACCCCTGTCCGTTGTGAATACAACTTCCATTGAAACGTCATCTGCCGTGAGGATTTTCCCGTCGGGAAACTCGGCCAGCGCGGCGCGCAGTGCCGCGAGGGCTTCCGCCGGCGTGCCCGCAAATTGCAGCGGTGCGAGATCACTGCCGTCCAGTGAATTCACGCAGCTTGTGGACACGGCGCAGGCCAATGCAGCGCGCGCCTTTTTCGCCGCCACAGTGGAGGCGGTGGGCGTCGCTGCGGCGGCGTGCGAGGCGACGCTGGCAATCAGCAACAGAAGAGAAATTACAGCGCCAGCGGCTGAAGACCGGGCTTTTGGGCGCAAGATTTTTATGGTTTTCAGTGGATGTGTCTCGCGTTCCTTGCGGCTGCACAGGCGTCCGTATTGCTTAGCGGCGCTTAAGCCGCTAAGCAAGGGGAGTGAATGGTGTGAGCGACAGATCGTATGTCGACAGTATCGACGCGCCCGTAAAGACCATCTGCACTTTTAGCCGCCTTGCCTGAAATTTAGGCCGTAGCTCATCGCAATGGCCTTGAGCTATCGTCTAAAAAATAGTGCACGCCGACGATCTTGCCAGGGCATGTCGCCACCCTGCGCCAGCCAAACAAGAAAAACAAGCCAAAAAAGCTTCTAGCGCTTATGGATAATAAGCAAGTAGCTATTGATTTGATAGTTTTTTATGTTTTTTGTAGGCGCGTGCGCCCAGCACAGCTGCATCAAACAACGTTCATGAAGACGTAGTGATGTGGTTCGGCATTCCTTGCTGGAGTTGATTTTTCGTTAAAGGCGCAGTGTCGTAGGCGACGGCACGCAAGCCGGTCGCCCGCAAACAAATGCGGCTGTGCATCTGCGCGGCCTTCTACCGCGTAGGCCCCTTTTCCGCTACGTTCATGGACATTGCATTCGGCGGCGGTTTGGGGCGCGATTACGCCTGTTTTTCATTCAATCAAACCATGCAATGCGCGCCCTCAGCAGCGTTTTGCAGGAACGTCATGGAGCGAAAAGGGTGGGCGTGGAGTTTTGTCTTGATTTTCTCGATATAAGGGGACGAGCGCGGCAGCCGTTACCAAGCAAGGCGATGGGCCGCTATCCGGTAACCACCCTGCGGTCAGGAGTGGATATGCAAAGCGGAGCATTCAAAACGCGCGCCACAACGGGGCCTTTGTGAATCCAAGCAAGGCCAGGTTTCTTCAACGGAAGCGACGTGATGTGCGGGTGACCTAAGTGCTCTACGGAAGCCTTTCGGTCTTTGTTACTACGCCATTGTCAGCATGGTCGTCTCTGGTGTATGCCTGTTGCCGTACATGAGCAGGCATGACGCCGTGAGTGCCTACGGCTAGATGCGGCTAGCCGTCGGTGCAAAGGCGGCGGCGCTGCTTTTTTGCCGCACCGCTACTGGGCCTTCGTAATAGGGTGAGGCCTAACGTAAGGCTGGTAATTACCACCTAGCCATTGCCAAGGGATCAAGCCGGTCGTGGGTGGTACTGGACTGGCGGTGGGTCGGTAGCGCGCGGGTACTTAGCGCTTCTTGACTTGTTCGAACCGGGCAGTGAACGCTTCCATACGCGAGCGGTTTTTGCCGAAGTCGAACAACCCAAATGATGAACGCGAGCGGTAGTTAATGCGCTGCGCCTGCGCGTCGATTTTGAAATCGACCAGATCCTTGAACCCCACCGTTGTTGTGAACACTACTTCCATAGCGAGGTCATCAGTACGCACAATTTTTGCCTCGGGAAAGTCGGCCAGGGTTGCGCGCAATGCCGCGATGGCTTGGGCGGGCGTGCCCTCAAATCGTAGCGGTGCCAGACCACTGGTGCCGAAGGAGTTGACACAGTTGGACGATATGGTGCACGCCAGAGCGGTGCGATCGTCCAGTGGCGCTGCGTTGGAAGCAGTGGTGGAAGTGGCTGTG
Organism: Burkholderiales bacterium; assembly: GCA_038235025.1. Classification (GTDB taxonomy): domain Bacteria; phylum Pseudomonadota; class Gammaproteobacteria; order Burkholderiales; family Burkholderiaceae_C; genus Simplicispira. The sequence continues at coordinate 54,239 of JBBSUJ010000004.1, read as the reverse complement.
GAAGCGGCGGGTGTTGCTTCAGCCGCTTGAGACGCGCAGCCGGCGATAAGTAACGCCAGGGTACACACCACGGCCGATGGAAATAGCGTGCTTTGCAAGATGTTTCTCATTGTGGCTTTCATGGTATCCATGTGATTGCGCCAGTGTTTGGCTATTGCGCCACGGTCAGCCATATCTCATTGCGGCGCATGAACCAGGGCGTGTAAGGAGGGTCGTATCGCGACAGCATGGGCTCGCCCGTCCAGGCGATGTTGGCGGCCTGCAACGCCGACTGCAATTGGGCCAGGTGCTCGTCATAGTTGCTTTGCGACCAAAAGCCGGAATAGCGAACGACGGCGACGCGGCTACCGGGCACTTCTCGCACCTTTACGCGTGCATCCAACGGCTCGGGCGCTGTGGCCAGTGTCACGTCTTTGGGCAGCACGAACTGCACTATGAAGCCACCCGGCGCTGCAGATTGGGTGACGGGTGCTGTCATCTCCAGTTTCACGGGTGGTGCATTTTCGGCCGGGATTGGTGCGGCGGTCTGCGTCACCGGTGCGGTCATGGCGAATTTTTTCTCGCCTTTGTTCTTGCCAAAAATGTAGCCCGCCAAAATTGGAAACGCCTGGTTTCCCGCTTTGTCGGCCGGGCCCTCGACCAACACTTCGGCGACGACGTAGGGCTTGTATTGACGAACCTCCGCGCCTTGCAGCTGCTGGACAACGTCGTAAGCGGGTTCTTCGGTGGCGTGTGAAAAAAGGGTCATGGCGGTGAGGAGTAGAGCCAATAAGGGCTTGAACATGAAGGTGACTCTCGGTTGGGCGTATGGCGCTGATTGGCGCGGCTAGCTGTCTGCTGGCGGATCGTTTTGCCGAGCGCTTATCCAAACGCTCAGCTGAATTTTGCGCCGCATCCCGTTGGCATCCACCAGTACGTGCAACGCGCGTGACTAGGGCACTACCCCGACACTACCCCAGCGCTACCCGGCCGCTATCTGGCCGCTGATGCATCGGCCGGGTGGTACCAAAAAGGCCAGCATGAATCGATCTGATTGACAGAGACAGGGGGCCAAAAAAAAGATAAAAATGGCTTTAGCGCTTGCCAGACGGTCTTTTATAGCTATTTAGATTGCACTAAATTAAGGCGCTGACATCTCAGAAAGCAGCGAACCGCGGTGGGCATAACCTATGCCGCCTTTCCGACTTACTCGGTTGCGGTTTTCGCAGGCGATGTAGAGCCCCGCACCGGCTGCTGTTACTTTGTCTGTGCAGTGGGCGCTTGGCGCTTAATGGCTGGCAGTCCCAATACCGCTTCTATCGGCTCGGGTTTGTGCAGAAAGTAACCCTGCGCAAAATCAATTCCAATTTGCTTTACGCGCTCCAGCACTTCGACCCGATCGACAAATTCCGCGACGGTTTTTACCCCCACCACCCGCGCTACGTCGACAAAGCAGCGCACCGCAGCATCATCAAGCGGGTCCTCAATCACGTCGCGGATGAACTGGCCGTCTATCTTGATGAGGTCAACGCTCAGGTTCTTGAGGTAGCCGAACGACGAGGCGCCTGCGCCAAAGTCATCCAGCGCTATGCGCACGCCCAGCGCGCGAACCTGGTCTACAAAGATACTGGCATCCGCCATGTTGGTGACGGCTGCCGTCTCGGTGATCTCCAGGCAAAGCCGCTTACAGACTTCGGTGCCTGCATCCAGCAGGGTGTCCAGGGCCTGGCGGTGAAACGCACGGTCACCAATAGACTGGCCCGACAAGTTCACGCACAAGGTGTCGACAGTAGACAAATGCGGCAGGGCGCGCAGAGCGTCAATGGAATGGCGCAAAACCCAACGGTCGATTCGGGAGGCAAAGTGAAAACGCTCGGCAGCCGGCAAAAAAGCACCGGGTTGCACCACACTGCCATCGTTGTCGATCATGCGCAGTAGCACTTCGGCATGCAGTCCGTGGGCCTGCTGGTCCAGCGCCTCAATACGCTGTGCATAGAGCACAAAGAGGTTTTCGTCCAAGGCTTGTTCAAGGCGCGATGCCCATTGCATTTCGCCGTGACGAGCGCGCATCGCCTTATCGGTATCGAACCAAGTATGTACGCGGTTACGGCCTGCTTCTTTGGCGGCGTAGCAAGAGGTGTCTGCTGCTTGAATGACAGCTTCCGTTGTGCCCCAACGGCTATCGACTGGCACCAGGCCAATACTGGCGCCAATACGAAAGCGCCGCTCTTCGTGCAGGAAGCGAAAGTCGTCCATGCGCTCGCAGATTTGCTGCGCCACACGCTGCGCTTGATCGGCCGAGCAGTGCTCCAAGATCACTGCAAACTCGTCACCTCCCAAGCGCGCCAGTGTGTCGCGCGCGCGCACTGTTTCCACCAAAAGCTTGCTGACCTGCTGGAGCAGTTGGTCGCCCACCGAATGGCCGCACGCGTCATTCACCAGTTTGAACTGGTCCAGGTCAATAAAGAGCAGGGCATGTTCGCTGCGATCCGCGTGCGTTTTGTCCAGCAGGCGGCGCATACGGCATTCAAATTCGCTGCGGTTGACGAGCCCGGTCAGTGCATCGTGTGTGGCGCGGTAGCTCATCTCACCGCTGAGGCGTCGTTGCTCGGTGACGTCGTGAAAGACCAGCACCACACCCAATATTTCGCCGCTTTCGGTGCGAATAGGCGAGGCGGAGTCTTCCACGCCAAACTCCTCGCCATTGCGTGAGATCAGCACGGTGCGGTTGGCCAAGCCTGCTAATTTGCCGCCCTCCACGCAAAGGGCGACCGGGTTTTCTGCAGGTGCGCGGGTTTCTTCGTTGACGATGTGAAATACCTGTGAGACGGGGTGCCCTTGTGCTTCTGCGCTGCCCCAGCCCGTCATGCGCTCTGCGACCGGGTTGAGCCAGGTCACGCTGCCAGTGGCATCGGTAGTAATCACCGCATCCCCAATGGATTGCAGCGTCACCCGCATCAACTCGTGCTGTTCGCTCAGCCGCGCACTGAGCTCCCGCATGGCCGTGATGTCCTGAAAAGCACCCACGAGCCGAATTGCATGGCCGCCCTCGAACTCGGCCTCGCCCAAGGTGCGTACCCAAATGCGCTTGCCAGTGGCTTGAACGACAGATAGCTCAAGGTCCCAGCTTTGACCCGTGGCAATCGCTGTCTCAACAGCCGCCTGAATGATCGGCCGAGCCTCGGGCGTGTAAAAATTGATTGCTTCGGCCAATACGGGAACGTAATCTGGCGCAACGACGTGGATTCGACGTGTCTGCGCTGACCACCAAATCGCCCCGGTTCTGAGGTCCAACTCCCAGCCCCCGACGCCCGCTACTTCCCCAGTGCGGTTCAGTAGTTGCTCGCTTTTGCGAAGAGCCTCGTTTTGGCGCTTGCGATCAGAGATATCCAAATGGGTGCCAAACATCCATTCGGGTTGGCCGTCCGGTGTATGCGTCAGCACGCGACCGCGGTCCATCACCCACACCCAGTGGCCGTCCCGGTGGCGCATGCGCGCCTCGCAGTCATAACTGGCCGATTCACCCGAAAAATGCTTGTGGAGGAGGTCGCTGGAGCGCTGCGCATCGTCCGGGTGCACGCGATCCAGCAATGTTTGGATCGAAGTGGGCTCCAATTCCTCTAGGGTGTAACCCATGATGGCGGCCCAGCGTTCGTTGAACCGGACCTCCCCGGTGCACACGTTCCACTGCCAAGTGCCCGCACCGGTGCCTTCGATGATGGCCGCGAGCCGTGCCCGTTCATCCACCAGTGATTGCTCGGCAAGAAGGTGCTCCGTGATGTCCTCTACAGAGCCCACATAACCCGTGGCTCCGCCAGCGGCAGCCGGATTGACCCGCCCACGCGAACGCACGGTTCGTGTCTGCCCGTCGGCGCGCAGGATGCGAAACGCCATGTCGAACTCGATATTCAGCGCCACCATGCGCTGCCACTCGGCAAATACAGCGACCCGGTCGTCTGGGTGCACCGGGATGGTCCAGTTTTTACCCAAGCTCTGCTCAAGTGACAGTCCGAAGATGGTCCGCCAGCGGCCATTGGCGTAAGTACAGGTTCCCTGCGCGTCCGCGGCGAACACGCCCAATGGAGAGACTTCACTCAAAGCCTTGAAACGCGCTTCGCTTTCCGCGAGGACATACGCAGCGCGCGATTGCTCGCGCACGTCCCGGATGATTGTGGTGGCTCCCGTCAATTCGCCACGGGCATTGCGAATCGGCGCCAAGCTAATGGACACAGCAATGGCCTCGCCGCTGCGGTGCACGCGAGTGGCCTCGAAATTGAAGCCCGTGATTGAGTCCTTCAGTTGGGTTGTGAGATCACCCGGTTGTTCGGGTGGATGCGACGGCACCAATACGGACGCGGACTGCCCGATCATTTCGGCGGCGCTGTAGCCAAAAAGCTGCTGCGCTGCTACGTTCCAGTGCGTTACGGTACCGTCCAGCGCCAAGATGACTATCGCGTCCATGCTGCTGCTGAGCACCGCTGCCGCGCGAGAAGCGGTTTCGCGCAGCTCGCGCTCCGCCGATAGCGCGCGGCGACCTTCAAGTGTGCGAACGACTGCGGCTGCTAGATGGCCGAGGATCTGACGCTGCTTGCCATCCAACTGACGCGGTTGTCGGTCGATGACGCACAGCGTGCCCGCGTGGGTGCCATCGCTCAGGCGCAGAGGGGCTCCAGCGTAAAAGCGTATGTGCGGCCCGCTGGTCACGAGTGCGTTGTCGGCAAAACGCGCGTCAAGCGTGGCGTCGGGCACCTCCAAAAGGCCGCCCTGCAAAATGGCGTGGGCACAAAAGGCAAGTTCGCGCGGGGTCTCGGTTACACCGGGCAGGCCTACGTTTGCTTTGAACCATTGGCGGTCGGTGTCGATCAGGCTGATGAGTGAAATGGGAACGTCGCACACCAGTGCCGCTGCTTGCACCAGGGCGTCGAACTCCTGCTCGGGCGCGGAGTCGAGTACGCCAAGCTCGTTCAGGGAGCGAAGCCGCTCTGACTCATTGACAGGTATTTGCGCTGCTGACACTGTGACATTGCTCCGTCTGTGGCCATCGTGGATTGTCGTGCGATTCCGGATGAAGTGCGGCACTTACCTGCGGATTGCACAAACTGAAATAAAGACACACGGCGGTGTCTGGTAATCGGTTACATCGGTGCTTTGAGTGGCTTGGGGGAGAGATGGCGAAAGTGATGACCGAAAGAATGGCGGGTGCAGAGGCAACTGCACTGGGCAGAGCATCTTCCGGCGCGCACGGGGCGGAAAGACAACAGGCATTTCGAGCTAAAAAGTAATGACAAAAGCCGCAGGCGTGCAGCGCTCGGAACGCATAAAAGCGGACAGCGGATTGCGGCTGCTGGCTGGGCTTAGGCGGCACCGGTGAGCTCTCAAGCCAAGCCTGTATGCCTGGGCCGAAAAGTTGCAGTCAAAAAGTGCTCCAGCGCTTGATGTACTTGCCTGAGTAGCTATTACTCTTGAATTACCGCTACCGAACAAGGTGCTGCAGCGAGTGGGCCGTATTTTTGCCGCTTGGCCTTTTAGCGTCGGGGCAACTCAGCCACGGGCACCTTTGCTTCTTTGGCGGCGTACCTTGATGCATGTGCGCGTCTGCACCAATTCTCGGCGGGCCGTGCTGTTTAGAGTTCAAGGCCGCTGAGGCGGCCTTGAACTGGTTGAAATGCGCAGACAAATGCTGGATCTCACGAGAAACCAGACAACGCCGAGTTGGCTCCGAGCGGACTTGGCCCGTAGAGCTCGCCCGGCGCAGGTATGGCTTTAGGGACGTCCTGCATAACTCCCTGCGGTCTGTGATAGCGCGGCCTCGGGCGGTTCTCTGCGTTGCTTTTCTTGCCAATAGCACGGCTATTGGCTGCAAAAAGACGCCTTGCGCCCCATCCCGATCCGCACCATCGCATCCTCACGAGGGTTATGCAGGACATCCTTAGCTGTCAGGAGGCACATCCTTGCGCCTCCCAAGCTGCAGCTCCGGCGGCGGCTTCTTCCTTCAGCGAGGCCATGTCGATCACAAAGCGGTACTTCACATCGCTCTTGAGCATGCGCTCGTAGGATTCGTTGACATCCTGAATGCGGATAGTTTCAATATCCGAGGTGATGCCATGCTTGGCGCAGAAGTCCAGCATTTCCTGCGTCTCGGCGATGCCGCCAATCAGCGATCCAGCCACGGCTTGGCGGTTCAGGATGAGCTGCACCGAATTAACTGCCGGCTCAAGCGGGCCGAGGTAACCGACGAGCACCAGCGTGCCGCCATTGGCCAACGTGGGCATGTAAGGGTTTACGTCATGCGAGGTGGGTACGGTGTCGATGATCAGGTCAAAAGTGTTGGCAGCCGCCTTCATCTGTTCCTCGTCGGTCGACAACACCACTTTGTGCGCGCCCAGGCGTAAGGCGTCGTCCTCTTTTCCGGGGGAGCGGGTAAACAGCGTTACTTCGGCACCCATAGCGCGTGCCAGTTTCAGGCCCATGTGCCCCAGGCCGCCCAAGCCGACGACGGCCACCTTGCTGCCCGGACCAACATTCCAATGGCGCAGTGGCGAATAGGTTGTGATGCCAGCGCACAGCAGCGGCGCGGTGCCGGCCAGGTCCAGACCGGCAGGAATTTTGAGCACAAAGGCATCGCTGACGACGACCTTTTCAGAATATCCGCCCTGCGTGGGCGTGCCGTCGTGCAGGTCGGTGCTGTTGTAGGTGTCTACGCGGCCGTTCTCGCAATACTGTTCCCAGCCTTTGCCGCAGGCCTTGCAGGAGCGGCACGAATCGACCATGCAACCTACGCCCACGGTGTCGCCTGCCTTGAAGCGTGTGACCTTGCGGCCCACTTCAATCACGCGGCCGACGATTTCATGGCCGGGCACGAGCGGATATTTCGCGCCGCCCCAATCGTTGCGCACGCTATGGATGTCGGAATGGCACACGCCGCAGTGCAGAATTTCAATGGCGACGTCGTCCGCGCGCAGACTGCGGCGGTCAAAGTTGAAGAGGCCCAAATGGGACGTGGGGGATTGCGACGCGTAGGCGCGAACTGGGGTCGTCATATGGGGTCTTTCTGTGTGGTAGCGGCGAGATCGCGCTGCCCGGAGGTGAAGGGGATGCCGTTGAACGCAACTAAAAGGGCGTTCGCGGATGGCTGCAGGACGACTTAAAGCAATTTCAGCGAGGAATCCAAAAGTCAGGCAGCTAAATAGTTGGCAAACAACATGTCACTGTGAACCCGTGCTTGCGTTTGGGTCGTCAGTGAAACTGCCTCGGTGCTGCCAGCCGATCACATCAGGTTCTACTTGGAATGGCATGTGCTTGCAGGGTGGGAAACTATTTGGAGGCCTCTGCGCGGGCTTTCAAAAGTCGCGGAGTGTCGGCCGGTGCACTCTGCAGTGCCTCAGTGTTTTATTCGGCGTACGACGTGCTGTGAACGTGGTCGCGTTGCACTGTGGTTCACGCAGGCATTGGCAAGTAATTAATCACCGCCACTGCCATTGCCACTGCCACTGCCACTGCCACTGCATGGTTGCCCGCGGCGGCCTGACACGGCCTGACACGGCCTGTCACGGCCAGTTATGGCCTGTTAAGGCAGTCAGGCCGAAAGTTGCACGCTTTCGATGCGGTTCCTGCCGTTGTTCCTGGCTGCATACAAGTGCAAATCTACCGCACTGATAAAAGCAGAACGCCCCATCTTGTCGCCCGGTACCGTGGTGCCCACACCGATGCTGACAGTGAGCCGTTTGCCATGCGGTGATTGCGCATGGTCGATGGTTTTTCTCCCAATAAGCCGCTGGCAACGTTGCGCCACACTCAGTGCAACGCAGGCTTCGGTCCCCGGTAGAAGCACCACAAATTCCTCGCCACCAAAACGCGCCACCAAGTCGCGTGAGCCGTTCAACGCCAGGGCCAGCGTTTGTGCGATTTCCGTCAGGCATTGATCGCCGCGCACATGGCCGTAGAGATCGTTGTACTGCTTGAAGAAGTCAATGTCGAACAGCAGGACTGAGAGAGGCTGCTGGTTGCGGTGGGCTGCATTCCATTCCTGCTCAAGGTTGGTGTCAAACCGGCGGCGGTTGGCAATATTGCTCAAGCCGTCTTTCAAGGAGAGTGCCTCGAGCTCTTTTTGGAGCGTGAGCAATTGCTCTCGGTCCTTTTGCGCTCGGTGATATCGAACACGGAGCCAATCGAGGATTCGACTTCGCCACTGTCGTTTCGCACCACGTGCACCACGTCGCGTATCCATACATAACCGTTGTCCTTGGTCAGCGCGCGGTAGTCGGCTTCGTGGTCTACGCCGGCCTGTGATTGCGCCACGCAGAACTTCACCACATCGTCACGGTCGTCCGGGTGCATGCGCTCTGCCCAATCATCCATGCTCAGCCAGCTTTTTTGGCTCCTGCCAAGCAGCGTTTCAATTTTCCGGCCGATGTAGGCGAACTTCATGGTGGCCCGATCGATCTTCCAGGTAATAGCCTGGGTAGACTCAAGCAGCGTTTTGTACACCACGCTGTCGTTGGCGAGTTCTGTGACATCCAACATGTTCAAGCGCCCTCTGGCCGTAGACGTTTAGCGGATAGGCGTGGGTCGCTCATGCACGGTGGCAATAGTGTTTCAGTACCAATAGAAATAGCTGTTTTATTTTGCAGAAGTGTGTGCGTGACGATGCTGTTTTGCGCAAGACCACCCCAGCAGGCACGGGCCGAGTTGCGGTTGCCGTGCAGGTCGATGCATGCCGGATTTTTTTGCGCTGGCATGGGCGGGATGTACAGCGCGCTGTTACGCGGAACCCACAGGTCTGCCGGCCGAATTTTGCCCCGCTCAGGCCAGTAGCGGCCCACCGAAATAACGAGCGGCTGGGCCGGGTCGGTCGAGGTAAAAATGTGCGGAAAGTCGTGGTGCTCCAGATCAGCGCAAACCACCCTGAGCAGGGTGTTGCCTGTGCCTTGATACGGCGACCAATGGGCGGCGAACGCGCCGTATTCGTATTCGATCTGCTGCAACGTGGTGACTGGGCTGGTGATTTGAATGGCCTGCCCAGGCTCCACCAGCGTGACTCCAAAGGCGGCAGCAATCTCGCGTGTGACCCACAGCGGCTCAAACACCACTTGCTGCACGGCAATTCCCAGCTGCGTTGCAATGCTCCAGGGCGGCGATGGTTTCACGTCCAGTACTGTCGCCACCGCATGCTCATAGCCTACGGCCATGGACGGATCGGTGCCGATGAGCGTGAGCGGCGTTACGCCTGCCGGTGGCTGGCGCGAATAGGTTGGAGACCTATCATCGTTGTAGAAAAACGGCGTGACGGTGATATCCACCGTGGCTTCATTCTTCTCCTGAATGAACAGCGGCGTGTCGAAGCTGGGTTCGGGCATAGCGTGGTATGTCGGGGTGCAAGTTTGTTTGCGCTGCCGCCGCCCAGCAGCACGATGAGCGTGGCAGCTTGGGCTGCGCGGCACCGTGTACAAACGTGTTTTTGTAAACACAATAGCGGGCGGTCTTTAGCGCCTTTGGCATTCGAGTGGGGGCGGAGTACGGCGCGCCAGGGTCAACGCGGCTTTCGCGCGCACAGACAAAGTCCGATAGCGGTGGGGCAGCTTTTGTGGTGAGTACGGGCGGTTAAGCCAGTTGCCGAGACGCGCCAGGCGTGGTGGGTACATTGAACCCCGGCCAAACCACGGCAACCGCCGCCGCCGCATCAAAAATCGATCGAACGATGCGTCGGAATTCGCTTACGGCATGAAGTGGAACTAAGCGCGGCGGCGCCGGCGCTTAAATCTGGTCCCCGCCAGCAGCGCGACAAGGGCGGACGTTAGCGCTAAACCCCATGCTGAGAGGGTGGGGATGCTGGCTGGCCCAGCGGCCAGTGAGGGAGCAACTGGTGACGACGCGGCCGAAGCCGCGCTAGCACCCAGCGTGTTGGTTGCGACCACCCTGAACGTGTACGCCGTGCCGTTGGACAATCCCGTCACGGTGCAAGCCGTGGCCGGCGGGGCTGCAGTACAGGTCGCTCCGCCCGGCACTGCGGTGACCGTATAGCTGGTGACGGCGCTGCCGTTGTTGTTGCCAGGTGCAAAGCGCACCGTTACCTGGCCATTCCCCGCTACTGCGGTGACTGCTGTGGGTGCAGAGGCCACCCCCGCTACGCGAACTACGGTGGTCTTGAAGCCGACGGTTTCATCCTGGTAGGCCACAAAGGGAATGCCTTCGGGCGAGAAAGAAAGGGATGGCGCATAAGCCTTGCTAGCAGCAATCTCTGCGCCGCCTATGGTCAGCCAGGCAGTGCCGTTGAAGCGCAATACGGTGGGTTTGCTGGCCGTGCTGTCCTGGTACGCCACATAGGGGGCACCGTCAGGCGCGAAAGCGAGGGACTGGGTGGTGGTCGGTCCGCTGGAGACTCCCGCGCCGCCCACGTCGGTCCAGATCGCTCCGTCGAATTGTTTTACCGTCGTCTTGAAGCCGCTATTGCTGTCCTGGTAAGCCACATACGGCGTGCCGTCGGGCGCGAAAGACAGCGACTGGTAATACGCCTCACCGGCTGAAAAGCCGGGGCTGCCGACTGCGGCCCAAGCCGCTCCGTCGTAGCGCATCACACTTGTCGTTTTTCCGTTCCCTTCGTCTTCGTAAGCGACATAGGGTGATCCGTCAGGTGCGAAGGCAAGAGACTGAAAATAGGCAGCACCCGCTGAAAACGCTGGGCTACCGACGTTGACCCAAGCCGTTCCGTTGTAGCGCATCACTGTGAGCTTGAAGCCGGCACCGCCATCCGCATAAGCAACATAGGGGCTTCCATCGGGCGCGAAGGCCAGCGACTGGTAATAGGCTTCCCCGGCTGAAAACCCGGCATTTCCCACGGTAATCCAAGCCGCGCCGTTGTAGCGCATCACGGTGGTGAAATAGCTACTCCCTCCATCCGAATACGCCACATAGGGGGTTCCATCGGGCGCGAAAGCCAGCGATTGGTCCCGCGCGATTGCGCTGGAAAAACCGGCAGTGCCCACATTCACCCAGGCTGGCGGCACCGCTGCACTGTTGAATCGCATGACGGAGGTGCGGTCGCCGTTGGCGCTGTCTTGATAGGCGACGTAAGGCTCGCCGTCGGGAGAGAAGGACAGGGACTGGAAAGTTGCCGTGCCTACGGAAAAGCCAACGCTGCCTACCGGTTTCCAGGTGGCGGGGCTGAACGACTTCATGGCTGCGGTAATGAATGTTGCGCGCAGCGTGTCGACGCCATCGGTGGCGCATGCCGTGTAGCTGCTCGACTGCACCACATTGCGCACGGTGTACTGCGCATCCATGCCAGCCACCAGCGTCAGGGAGCCGTTTCGGTAGGCGGCGGCGCCCGCGTTGTCTTGGCCTGCTTGCGTCTGGCTGGCATTGCCGCAAGCCACGAGCCCTTGCAGTACGGTCAAGCTGCCGTTGGCGTTGGTGCTGGATCTCAGGGTAATCGTGACAGTCCCGGCGGAGGGCGCAGTAGAAAGGCTGCTGAGGGCTGCATGTGCACTGCCACTGAAAAGAGCAAAACCAAGAGCAATGGCTGGCAGGGCACTACGCCAGGAACCGCAGCGGTGAAAACAGAAGCAGGGCATGAATTTCTCCTGTTGTTAAACCGTGAGCGTGAATTTGCGCTGTTCGGGCCGGGATAGTTTTCGACTTCTCGCATGTCGCTTGAATGTAGACCTGAAGCGCCAGCAAAGCGCGCAGTGTCTGTCAATGGAGCGACCTGGCTAAAAACAGCATCTGCGTGCTGGGTTCTTTAGCCACAAAGCGTTGCCACATGCCCGCTCTAACCGGGGTTTCGAGGCTTTGACCGCAGTGCGACGCAGCCAAGCAGAGTAAGCAGCCCCGATACCAGTGACAACGCCCACGCGGAAAGCGCAGGGATACTCGCCGGAACCGACGCGAGCGGTATCACCGCCAGCGAGAAACCGGAAGCCGGGCTTGAGCCCTGCGCATTGGTCGCAACCACTGAGAAGGCATAGCTCGTGCCGTTGTTCAGTCCGTTCACGGTACACGACGTAGCTGGGGGCGTTGCGGTGCAGGTTGCCCCGCCCGGCACGGCGGTTACGGTATATAGGATGACGGCGCTGCCGCCGTTGTTACCGGGCACAAAGCCCACTGTGGCCTGGCCGTTGCCCGCCAACGCGGTCACGGTAGTGGGCGCGCTCGGTGGCAGAACAATCAACCCTGTCGGCCCGCCGACCGATTGACCGATGGACAAAGGCCCAGACCCGACATCGACGACGGCGACCACGGTGTTCGTGGTCGTGTCTATCACCGACACATTGTTGGACGAAAAATTGCTCACGTACGCCCGCGTGCCGCTGGGGTTGACGGCAATGCCATTGGGACCCGTTCCGACAGGCAGAGCGGTGATAACAGCGCGGGTAGACGTGTCAATGACCGAGACGGTGTTGGAGTTGGAATTGGCCACGTAGACCCGTGTACCGGTGGAGCCCACCGCGACACCGGTCGGTCGGGACCCCACCATGACTGTGGACTCCACCACACGGGTGGCGGTGTTGATCACTGACACGGTATTCGAGTCGCGGTTCGCGACAAAAAGCAGGGTGCCATCGGGATGGATGGCAACGCCGCGCGGGCCGGCCCCCACCACCACGGTGCCCACCACCGTGTTGTCTGAAGTCCGTATGACGGTCACCGTGCCTGAGTTCCGGTTGGTGGCATAAACCTGCGTGCCGCTGGCATTCACGGCCACGCCATAGGGATTCGACCCTACGAGCACATTTGTGAGCAGCGTGTTGGTGGACGCATTGATCACTGAAAGACTGCTGGAGTTGGCGTTAACCACATAGATGCGCGTGCCATCTGCGCTCACAGCCACGCCGATGGGCGCAAGGCCAACGCCCACAGTGGCCACCACAACGTTGGAGGACGTATCGATTACCGACACATTGTTGGAGCCGGTGTTGGCCACATAGCTGCGAGTCCCGCCGGGGTTGACGGCTACGCCGAAAGGGCCCGCTCCCACCGACACGGTAGCAACCACGGTGTTGGTGGCCGTGTTGATGACTGAAACGTTTGCTGAATTGGAGTTGGGAACATACGCAAATGGCGCGGCGCTGCCCACGGTGCTGAAGGCTACAACCGCGACTGCAGCGGCCAGTGCCTTGCCGCGCACAACCAGGCCGAAAAAACAGGAAAGCCTGCGCAGGTTCACTCGCAGAGCGGCGGGTCTGGGAGGGACGTTCGCCCAAAGGCGGCCCAGTGTGAACATGGTTTTTCCAGTGGAAAACAGTCGACTCGTTGCTGCAGGATGCCCGGAAAACGGGTTGTCCGTCTCCCCGAGCGTGAGTAGATGTCATGAAAACCTGATAGCCCGGTTCGGTGCGCGTACCTTTGATGAAGAGCCTAGCACGCGTACCCCCATCGCTCTGTCTCGCAAGCTCGAACGCTTCCGAAGGCGAGTCGTCTGTGGGGTAAGCAGGACTCCCATCGCATTGAGCTCGGAAAAACCGCAATCCTCGTTCTTGCTAAGGGTTCGCGCGACAAAAGGCGGCCACTTTGCAGTCGGCGTCTTTTCTGCCGCGCAAGCGCCTAGGGTTGTGCGGCGCGCGTGCGCGCGTGCGCGCACGCCATGGAATCGGTGCCCGCAAACACCCGCTTTTCATAGACCCATCATTGAGGCTCGTCGCACGCACCATCCCATCCCACCATGCCGTACAGTTTTTGCAGTCGGGAGCGGTTTTTGACGCAGGCTTGGTGCCCAGCCTCGGCGGCCTGCATCTTGGCCTCTGCCGCGCGGGTTTGCGCTTGCTTCTGGGCCAGCTGTAGTGCCTGGGCGCGCTCGGCCTGCAGCTGCGCAATGCGGGCCCGTATTAGCGGCATGGCGGCCACGGCGGCTTTTTCGCCTTCCACAATGGCCTGCGCGCGCTGGGTGAAGTCGGTTGAGCCAATTTCCAGCACCTTGGGGCGAATGATGATGTCGGCGCGGGCCAGCTCTGCCTGGCCGAGCTTTTGGCCCATGATCGCGATCGACTGGCCCAGCGTGCCCAGCAGTCCGTCAGGTGTCTTTCCGCGCGCCTTGTTGGAGATGTCCACCGCAATGACCACATCGGCGCCCAGCTGGCGCGCCGCATCGACGGGCACCGGGCTGGTGATGCCGCCGTCCACAAAGTGGTATTTGCCTATGGCAACCGACTGGAAAACGCCTGGAATGCTGCTCGACGCCCGCACCGCCTGGCCGGTATTGCCACGGGCGAACAGCGTGCGCTCGCCGTCTTCAAGCCTCGTGGCCACCGCCACAAAGGGCTTGGCGAGCTGATCCATCGGCTTGCGTTGCACTTGCTCGTTGACGTAATCCTCCAGCTTCTGGCCCAGGATCAACCCCCCGGAAGACAGCTGCAGGTCACGGATCTTGGTTTCATCCAGGGCCACGGCTTTTTCCTGCAGCTCAAACGCGTCCATGCCGCTGGCATAAAGCGCGCCCACCACGCTGCCAGCGCTGGTGCCGGCCACCACGGCGGGTGTCAGGCCGTTGGCCTCCAGCATCTTGATCACGCCAATGTGGGCAAAACCTTTGGCTGCGCCGCCGCCGAGGGCTATGCCAATCTTGATGGGCGCCGCTATGGCAATGAGGTCGGTGGTTGAGGCTTGTGCTGCTGATGCAGCGGGGCCAGGACGCTTACCTGCGCAAGCCGTCAGTGTGGCCAGGGCGGCCAAACACAAGGCCGCCAGTGAGCGCGAAAAGCCGGTCAGGCGGGTCCTGGGGGTTTGTACTGTCATGGAGTGGGCCGTTGGCTGATCGGGTGGTCCGGTCCTCGGGTGTCGAGTTCACCTTCAGCCATGTTGTATGCTTTTAAAAAAATAGCTGCTCGCGCTTACTACATAAGCGCTACAGGACTATTTTGGCTATTTTTTTGGTGTGGCGGATAAGAAGGCTGAAACGCGATGAAGTTACTTGCTCAGTTTGCGAACCTGGCGGGCTTGTGCAGGGCGCCCGCGCACTCAGCCATTCGTCCGCTCGTAACGCACAAAGCTCAGCGGCGTGCCGTCCTGCGACACCAGTCGCTCGCGGCTTTGTTCAACCCACTGCGGGCCCAGTTCGGGTGCGTAGGCATCGCCTGCGTAGTCGCGCTCGATTTCCGTGACTTCCACCACATCCGCCAATGGCAGTGCCTGCGCGTAAATTTGTGCGCCGCCGATCACCCAGACGGTGGCAGCGGACTTGCAAAGTTGTAGCGCTCCGTCCAGGCTGGACGTGCGCTGCACCCCATTTTCATGCCAATCAGGCTGCCGTGTGATGACGATGTTCTGGCGCTCGGGGAGCGGCTTGAAACGGTGCGGAAGTGAATCCCATGTCTTGCGACCCATGACGACGGGTGCACCGCGCGTCAAACGCTTGAAGTGGGCCAGGTCTTCCGGCAGGTACCAAGGCATCTGGCCATCCCGACCGATGACGCCGTTCGCGCCGCGCGCGTAGATAAGGTGGAGCTTCATGTGCGTTCGGGGCTAGACCGCAACTGCAGCCTTGATAGCTGGGTGGTGCTCGTAGTTCTGAATCTCGAAGTCTTCAAATTCGTAATCAAACAGCGCGGCGGGTTTGCGCAAGATGTGCAGCTGCGGCAACGCATACGGCATGCGCTCCAGCTGGGTGTGCACTTGGCTCTCGTGGTTGCTGTAGATGTGGCAATCGCCCCCGGTCCAGACGAAATCGCCCACGTCCAGATCGCACTGCTGCGCCACCATGTGGGTGAGCAGCGCGTAGCTGGCGATGTTGAAGGGCACGCCCAGAAACAGGTCGGCGCTGCGCTGGTACAGCTGGCAAGATAACTTTCCACGGCCGCCGGCGTCCTGCGCCGGTGCCACATAGAACTGGAACAGCGCGTGGCAGGGCATCAGCGCCATTTGGTCGAGCTCGGCCACGTTCCAAGCACTGACCAAAATGCGGCGTGAATTGGGGTTGCTGCGCAGCTGCTCAATGACTTGCGCAATTTGGTCGATATGCCCGCCGCCAGGCGTGGGCCAGCTGCGCCATTGCACGCCGTACACCGGCCCCAGGTCGCCATTGGGCGCCGCCCATTCATCCCAGATTTTGACTCCGCGCTCTTGCAGCCAGCGTGCATTGCCGTCACCGCGCAGGAACCACAACAGCTCCAGCGCAATGCTTTTGAAATGCACCTTCTTGGTAGTGATGAGCGGGAAGCCGGCGTTCAGATCAAAGCGCATCTGGTGGCCAAACACGCTGCGCGTGCCGGTTCCGGTGCGGTCGCCTTTCTGCACGCCATGGTTCAGCACATGGCGCAGAAAGTCTTCATAGGGGGTGGCGAGATCAGGCATGGGGGTAAAGCTCAAGCGACCGGGCCCAGCACACGGCCTGGATTCATCAGGTTGTGCGGGTCCAGCGCGTGTTTGATGCTGCGCATCATGGCCAGCGCCACCGGCGATTGGTATTGCTCCAGCGCGTGTACCTTGAGCGCGCCCACACCGTGCTCAGCGGAGAACGAACCGCCGAACTCCGCGACCGCGGCGTACACCAGCGCATTGACATCGTCCTCGCGCTCGCGCAGGAAGGCCGCAGCATCACCACCCTCGGGCGCTTGCACGTTGTAGTGGAGGTTACCGTCTCCCAGGTGACCAAAGTTGACCAAGCGCACACCGGGAATTTCTCGCATGAGCTTGGTGTCGGTATCCGCGACAAAAGCGGGAATGCGTGAGATGGGCACCGAAATATCGTGCTTGATATTCAAGCCTTCTTGCGCCTGGGCCAGCGGAATGCTCTCGCGGATATGCCAAAGCTGCTGGGCCTGCGCCAGGTTCTCAGCCACCACCGCGTCGCTCACACAGCCGTTCTCAAACGCGGCTTCCAATAAGGCTTCAAAACGGGCGCGGGCGTGGTTTTCGGATTCGCTGTCGGAGTTCTCCAGCAGTACCCCGTACTGGGCGGTTTCCTGGCCCAGGAACGGCACGCGCAGTTGCGGCATGTGCTTGCCGACCAAGGAGAGAGCGAATCGCCCCATCACTTCAAAACCGGTGAGGTCCGCGCCCAGGCTGCGCTGGGCCAACGACAGCAGCGCCACGGCATCCTCCATAGAACCCACCGCCGCCCAAGCGGTGAGCTTGGCGGCAGGGCGCGGAAATAGTTTCAGCGTAGCGGCGGTGATAACGCCGAGCGTGCCTTCGCTGCCAATCAACAGGTTGCGCAGATCGTAGCCCGTGTTGTCTTTGCGCAGGCCGCGCAGGCCGTTCCAGATATCGCCTTGCGGCGTGACCACTTCCAGCCCCAGGCACAAGTCGCGTGTGTTGCCGTAGCGCAGCACCTGCGTGCCGCCAGCGTTGGTGCCCAGGTTGCCGCCAATGGTGCAGCTACCCTCGGCAGCCAGTGACAGCGGGAATAGCAGGCCCACTGCCTCGGCAGCCGATTGGATGTTCTGCAGGATGCAACCCGCTTCCACCGTCATGGTGAGGTTGGCCTGGTCGGTGTCGCGCACCGCGTTCATACGGTTCAGACTCAGCACCACCTCGGTGCCCGACGTGTCCGGCGTGGAGCCGACCGACAAGCCGGTGTTGCCGCCTTGAGGAACCATGGGAACGCCCCAGGCGGCACAGGCACGGACGACGTCGGCCACTTGCTGCGTATTGGCTGGGCGCACCACGGCAAGGGCTTTGCCATGCACGCGGCCGCGCCAATCGCGCTCGTAGGCGGTTAGGTCGCCTTCGGTTAAGACATGCGCTTCGCCCACAAGGCTGCGCAGGGTAGTGAGGAGTTCAGACATGGGGGTTTCCGTTGGCCCGCGCTTTGCATCGGCGTCGGCCCGAGGGTTAGACAGATGGCGGGGTTGCGGGCGTTGCAGTGGCCTCAGCGGCGGCACTGGCGTTACCAGCTTCATTGGCGTCCGTGGCGGGAGGTGTCTGTGGCACGCTGCGCAGCCGCAGGCGAATCAATACCGTGCAGGCGGTGAATAGCACTAGGCATAGAGCCACTTCCAACAAAGCCAGCCAGTTGCTCGGCGCGGGATCACTCCAGGCGCGCACTACGCCCTCGGTGAAGTACAGCCACACCATAAGGCTGACCCAGCGATAGGTATACATGCGGTTTTTGAGAAACCCCGCCAGCGGCAGGCACAGCGGCAGCGCTTTGAGCGCCAGCCATGAGCCTCCCGGCCGCAAAGGTGCCAGCCACAGTTCCCAGGCCAGCGACAGCACAACAAGCGCCACAAGCGCCGCAACTGCCACGCTCTGGGCGCGCCGCACTGAAGCCGGCGGCAGCCTTGGGACGTAAGGAGCGTCGGACACAACGACGGCTTGGGTCGCGGCAGTCTGTAGGGGGGGGGCTGGTTCGGGGAGTTCGTTAGCAGGCATCGCAGTGGCATCATACCGACGATGAAGTTCCCCCAAGGCTGGGCGGCCGAACGTGCCCGCGCGCTCGTTTTGGACCTGTCGCACTTTCCGGGGCGGGTGACGGCGCACACCTTGCGCGAGCGTTTTCGGGAAGACCGCTTGGGGCTCACGGCAAGTAGCCTGACCTTCACAACCGTGCTTGCGCTGGTGCCTTTTTTCACCGTGGCGCTGGCGGTTTTCAGCGCCTTCCCGATGTTCGCCACAGTGCAGGATGTGTTGCAGCAGTGGTTACTTGCGAGCCTAGTTCCCGACTCAATTTCCCGCTCGGTTCTGGATTACTTGCAGCAGTTTGCTGCCAAGGCCAGCCAGCTCGGGTTGGTGGGCTTTAGCGTGCTCATCGTGACGGCGCTGGCACTGCTGCTCACGGTAGATCGCACCTTCAACAACATCTGGCGGGTGCAGCGGCTTCGCCCGCTGGGCCAGCGCGTGCTGATTTACTGGGCCGCCATCACATTCGTGCCGCTGCTATTGGGACTAAGCCTGGCGTTGACTTCGTACGCGATTTCAGCCTCACGCGGCGTGGTGGAAACGTTGCCTGCTGGCGTGCAGTTGCTGATCAACTCGGTGCAGTTTTTTGTACTGGCCGGCGGCATGGCCAGCTTGTACCGCTCGATTCCCAACACGCAGGTTCGCTGGCGTCATGCTTGGGCAGGCGGCTTGTTCGTATCGCTTTGCATTGAGCTCGCCAAGAAAGTTTTGGCGTTGTACCTTGCCGGGGTGCCGACCTATTCGGCGGTGTATGGCACGTTCGCAACCTTGCCAATTTTGTTGGTGTGGATTTACGTGGCCTGGGTCATCGTGCTTTTGGGCGCGGTGGTGGCCGCGTATCTGCCGAGCCTGCTGGCCGGGGTAGCGCGGCGATCCAGCCATCCTGGTTGGTCATTCGAGCTGGCTCTGGAAGCGCTTGTGCATTTGCATCGCGCACGAACCGGGCAAGCGCACGGGGTGAGGGAATCGGCCTTGGCCAAGCGTATGCGCGTCGATGTGCTGCAGCTTGGTCCATCGCTCGATGAGTTGATCGCGCTGGACTGGGTAGGCCGCATCGAGGAAACTACCGAGCGTCGCCAGACTGAGCCGCGGCTGGTGCTGCTGGCCGACCCGCAGACGACCCCATTGGCTCCGTTGGTGCAGCGACTGTTACTGGAGCGTGGCCCTCAGGTGGAAGCGCTTTGGCTGGGTGCTGACTTCAACCGTATGACCCTTGCGGATGCCCTGAAAGATCCCGCCACGGAAATCGGACAACATGCTGCGCACACAATATAAAAAAGCAAATTTAGCCTCTATCGCTTATCAGTAAAGAGTTAGTAGCTATCTATAATATAGCAAAAAGCGCCGGTTTGCGCGCGTGCGCCGCTTTCACAGGGCTGGTAGTGGCGGCGGGCGGGCGGGCGGATGGATCGGAGCTGGCGTCACGCGTCACCCCGGCTGCAATTTTTGCTAAGCGGCGGGACCTGCATCCAGCAAACCACTTGCAGCGGCGAGGCCGCTGCGTACAGCGCCTTCCAAGGTGGCGGGGTAGGGGCCCGCTACGTAATCACCGCATGCCAGAAGCCCCGGTGCTAACACGGCTGCCGGCCGCTTCAAACCGGGCGTGCAGGCAAAAGTGGCCCGCTTTTCCACCACGGTCTGCACAACTTTCAAGCCGCTCAATCCAAGCTCCAGCTGTGCCTGCTGCAGCACCTGCTGCTCAATGACCGCGCGTTCGCCTGCGCTGGTGCTCACCACAAAGGCGAGTAGGCCCGCCGGGCCGCCTAGCTGACCGCGATCAAAAACGAACTGGGCGGGGTTGTTGGCGTCGCTGCGCAGCGCCAACATCGGGGCAGCGAGCAAGGGACCTGTACTGGGGCTTCCGGTGCGGGTGTACACGGTGGTAATGGCTTCAAAGCTTAGGGCCTGCGCGCTGGCGGCCCAGTCGCAAAGCGCTACGGTCAGCTCGAGTGGCGCCGACTGCGCGCAGTGGGACACCAGACGCGCCGCCTCGGTACTGGCGGTGGCCAACACCACGCGGTCAAACGGGGTCCCGTTTATGCTCCACAACCCTAGGCCGGCCATACCGCCTGCACTGCCGACCGGCTGCAGGTCTTGCACACGCGTGGCGGTGCACACAATCGCGCCGCGCGAACGCAACCAGCGCGCTGCGGCTTCAGGTAGCAACGCGCCCAAGTCCACACGGGGCAGCAACAGATTGGAGCCGCCGGGGCCACTGAACAGGCTGTCCCGCAGCACCCGCAAAAACACCTCGCCGCTGGCTTGCTCGGCCGGCGTATTGAGTGCTGCAACGCACAGCGGCTCGATAAAATCGCTCAGCAATCGGGGCGGCAGGCCGGCGCACAGCGCGGTGACCGACGTGCCGGGGGCGCAGACAAAGCGCTCACGCTGCCAGGCGTGGGCCCGGAGCAAAAGCGCCAGCCGTTCGCGCCAGCTCCAGCCGCGCGCGCGCACTATGCCTATGGCCGCGTCCCACGGCGGCGCAATGTCGGGCCACTGCAGGCCTGTGCCATCGGCAAAGCGCATCGCCAGTGGAAGCCGCAAAAGAGCTTGCTGGGGATCGACGCCCACGGTCGCCATCAGGCGCAGGCATTCGGTGTAAGCGCCTATGAGGATGTGCTGGCCGTTGTCCAGCGACAAAGTGTTTCCGTCTGGCTGCTGCACCGGCAAGCAACGGGCCCTGCCGCCCAGTATGCGGGCCGACTCCATTACTGTGACGTCATGCCCGGCCTGTACGGCAGAGACGGCAGCGGCTAGTCCAGCCCAGCCTCCACCGACGACGGCTACCCGCAAGCGCTGCGCTGTCATGCCCGCTTCACCATGTCTTAAAGACGACCCAAGGCTTGCACCTTCCAGGCCAGCCAGAACTTGCGCAAAGGGGTGAGGGCGATGCGCTGATGCAGCACCTGAAAGTTGTCGCGCTCAATCTCACGCAGCAGTTCGCGGTAGATGCTGGCCATCATCAGGCCGGGCTTTTGAGCGCGCGCGTCTTCACGTGGTAGCAGGGCCAGCGCCTCGTCGTAGAGCGCATGGGCGCGCTCGGCCTGAAACCGCATCAACCCAGTGAAGCGCTCGGAATATTGGCGCTCCAGAATTTCGTTGGCTTTGATTTCAAAGCGCTGCAGGTCATTCACCGGCAGGTAAATGCGGCCGCGCATGGCGTCCTCGCCCACGTCGCGCAGGATGTTGGTGAGCTGCAGCGCCTGGCCCAATTTGTGGGCGTATTCGGTGGTGGCAGCTTGCGTTTGGCCAAAGATGCGCGCGGCGACTTCGCCTACCACGCCGGCCACCAAGTGGCAGTAGCGCTGCAGGTTGGGGTAGTCGAGGTAGCGCGTTTGGCTCAAATCCATCTCGCAGCCATCTATCACGCTCAGGAGCGGCGCAGCTTCTATGCCAAAGGTGCCAGCGTGTGGCATCAACGCCTTGGTAATGGGGTGCGTGGGGTTGCCCAAAAAAGCGTTGCCCACCTCGGTGCGCCACCAGGCCAGTTTGGTGTAGGCCACGCCGGTGTCGATCACTTCGTCCACCACGTCGTCTATCTCACGGCAAAAGGCGTAAAACGCGGTGATGGCGGCGCGGCGCTCCGCCGGCAAAAACAGAAAGGCGTAGTAGAAACTACTGCCAGACGCGGCGGCTTTTTCCTGTACGTATTGCTGCGGATTCATAAGCCCGCGATTGTCCCATGCGGCCGCACAGGTTCCGGTGCGGCCCCTACACTTGCCAACGCCATGAACGACCCATTAACTTTTGAAGCCGTGTCCGCTGACCATCCATTGCTGGTGCTTGGTATTGAATCCTCGTGCGACGAAACGGGTGTAGCGCTGGTTCGAACCCGCCCCGGCGGCGAGGTGCCCACGCTGTTGGCACACGCGCTACACAGCCAGATTGAAATGCACCAGGCCTACGGCGGTGTGGTGCCCGAACTGGCCAGCCGCGACCACATTCGCCGTGTGCTGCCCTTGACCGAAGCGGTTCTAAAAGAAGCCGGTTGCGCGCTGGCCGATGTCGATGTGGTGGCCTTCACCCGCGGTCCGGGCCTGGCTGGCGCGCTGCTGGTAGGTGCAGGGGTGGCCTGTGCGCTGGGCGCGGCGCTGAAGGTGCCGGTACTCGGCGTTCACCACCTGGAGGGGCATTTGCTCTCGCCGTTCTTGAGCGATGACCCGCCGCAGTTTCCGTTTGTGGCGCTGCTGGTGTCGGGCGGGCATACCCAGCTAATGCGGGTGGATGGCGTGGGCCAATATGCGCTGATGGGCGAAACCATTGACGACGCTGCTGGCGAGGCGTTTGACAAATCGGCCAAGCTGATGGGCTTGGGTTACCCCGGTGGGCCTGCACTTTCGCGCTTGGCTGAGCAGGGCGACTCGGCCGCGTTCAAGCTGCCACGCCCGCTATTGCACAGCGGCAACCTCGATTTTTCGTTTGCCGGCTTGAAAACAGCGGTGATGACGCAAGCCAAAAAACTAGGGGACGAGCTGGAGCCCCGCAAGGCCGATTTGGCCGCCAGCACCGAGGCGGCGATCGTCGACGTGCTGGTCAAAAAATCACTGGCCGCGCTGCTGCAAACCGGCCTTCGCCGCATCGTGGTGGCGGGCGGCGTGGGCGCTAATCGGCTGCTGCGCAGCCAACTGGATGCGGCGTGCACAGCACGCGGTGTGCGGGTGCATTACCCCGAACTGCATTTGTGCACTGACAACGGGGCCATGATTGCGCTGGCCGCTGCAATGCGCATTCAAAGCGGTGCGCAGCTGCCTAGCCGTGTTTACGCTTTTGATGTGAAGCCGCGGTGGTCGTTGGATCAGCTTGAGAGACTCGACCCGTTCGCCATTTCTACATAAAGGTAAAACACCTGTAGCGCAGGTGCTACGGGTTTTTCTAGCTATCACGATAATAGCGTTTTCGCTTTAGGCGATCGACAGACTTACCGCCTTGGACACCGGCACCCGCTTGTCCAGCACCAAGGTGAGTACGCCGTTTTCCAGTTTGGCGCTGCTGGTTACAGGGTTAGTTTCGTGTGGCAGTTCCCAACCTCGTTTGAGCAGCCGCGGTGCGCCTTCCACGCTTTGCAGCCGCACCTGGCTGTCTTCCAGATAGATAGAAATTTGCTCGCGGGCCAAACCAGGAACATCGAGTTGCAAGGTGGTGGCATGCTCGCTGTCCTGCACATTCAGCGCGAGTTGAGCGCGCGCCTGCAGCACAGCTGTTAACAAAAAACGCTCCAGCGCGGCGTCGCCGCTTTGAGGGGTGGGGACGAAGGTGCCGCTGTGCATCGTAGGTGCAAAAAACATAGGGTTTGCTCCAGTTACACTGCGCGGCTCCCAGGATGTTCGCCGCATGACGACAAAAGATGCGCGCCCCGAAAACAATTTCAAGAAAGAAATCTGGATGAACGTTTTTCTCTGCACAGGTTTGAATTTCCGTACCTTCGCCGTGAGAGCCGCGGTGCCCCTGGTGCTCTTCGCGCTTGCGGTGTGTGCCCCGGCTGGCGCGCAAGTTTTGAACATCAACAACCCTGCTGCAAAAGCAGCGACGACCAACGCGGGCAAGCCCATTCGTCTTGCTTTGATTGAAAGTCTTTCCGGCCCGTTCGCTAACACGGGAGAAGCGGTGTACCGCAACTTGGTGTGGGCCACCGAGCGCGTCAATGCGCGCGGCGGCGTTTCTTTACCGGTCGCTGCGGGCGGCACACGGCCGCTTCAGATTGAGCGCTATGACAGCAAAGGCCAGAACGAAGAGGCGCTTTCCGCTTTGCGGTCGGCCATTGACGATGGGGTGCGCGTGGTGATGCAGGGCAATTCGTCCGCCACGGCGGCCGCGTTGATCGATGCCATCAACAAGCACAACCAGCGCGAGCCCGACAAGCGCGTGATTTACCTGAATTACTCGGCAGTCGACCCGCAACTCACCAATGAGCGCTGCAGTTTTTGGCATTTCCGCTTTGACGCGCATGCCGACATGCGCATGGCCGCGTTAATGCAGGTGATCAAGGAAGACAGTGATCTACAAAAGGTTTACCTGATTGGGCAGGACTACAGCTTTGGCCAAGCTGTGTTGCGTGAAGCGAAAAGGCAATTGGCTGGTCAGCGCCCCGATGTCGCCATTGTTGGCGACGAGTTGCATGCCGTTGGCCGCGTCAAGGATTTCGCGCCATACGCTGTCAAGATCATGGCCAGCGGCGCGCAGGCCGTAATCACTGGCAACTGGGGCAACGACCTGACGCTGTTGGTGAAAGCCGCGCGCGATGTGGGCTACACCGGCCGCTTTTATACGTTCTATGGCAACGCCCTCGGCGCACCCGCCGCGATTGGCGAGGCGGGCATCGGTAAGGTGTTTGCGGTGGCGGACTGGCTGCCCAATGTGCCAGGCGCCGAAAGCGAAGCGTTTTACCGGTCATTCCGCGAACGCTTTCCCAAGCCACAGGATGACTATGTGCACATGCGCATGCAGTTGATGATTGAAGCGCTGGCACAGGCCATGACCCGCGCCGGTAGCACTGACGCAATAGCTGTGGCGAACGCCCTGGAGCATGCCCAGGTTGAAATGGCGGGTCGCGGCGGACGCATGCGCCCCGCCGACCACCAATTCGAACAGCCCTTGGTGGTTGGAGTAATGGATCGCCAGGGATTGCCCGGCGTAGCGTTCGACGTGGAAGGGTCGGGCTACGGGTTTCGGGTGGTGCGTGAAATTGCAGCGAGTGACGCCGAGCAGCCGACAAGTTGCCAGATGCAGCGCCCGAAACAGTAAAAAAGCAGACCTCCAGCACTGTGGCGCGTGCCGGGCGTGTACTAGGCCATGAAGGGTGCGGGCAACAGTTTTCCGCTGCATTGGGACGCATTGAACAAGGCCGATGTTTGCGGGAAACGTTCCGAGGTAAGGACGTCGGCGGACCTGCCTGTCAGCCTTCACCTGCGTTGGCCGTTCGCACCGCGCAGCGGGCGGAATGGATACATCCGCTGCGTTCGCGGCCGGCTGCGTGCCGCCGGCCACTTGCTTCGAAATGCAGCGCAAACGCCCGAATTGCGGCTTGGCTGGGCAAAAGGCCCATTTGCAGCCTGGCGCAACACCTATTATTTGCGAATACGGTGACCGGTTTTGAACACCCACCACACCACCACCAGGCAGGCCGTCATGAACCCCAGCGTCATGCCGGTGCTCACGCCAATGTGCACGTCGGCCTCGCCGTAAAAAGCCCAGCGCAACCCACTGATCAGGTAGACCACCGGGTTGAACAGCGAGACGGTCTGCCACACCGGCGGAAGCATGTTGATGCTGTAGAACGCGCCGCCCAGGAAGGTGAGGGGCGTGACGACCAGCAGCGGGATGATCTGCAGCTTCTGGAAGCTGTCCGCCCACAAACCGATGATGAAGCCGAAGAGGCAAAAGGTGACGGCGGTGAGAACGAGAAACCCCACCATCCACACCGGGTGCTGGACTTCGTAATCCACAAACAAACGCGCGGTGATGAGAATTAGCACGCCCACCATCAGCGACTTGCTGGCAGCTGCGCCCACATACCCCAGCAGTACCTCGACCCAGCTGACTGGGGCGCTTAGCAACTCATAAATGGTGCCTGACCACTTGGGCATATAGATACCGAAAGATGCGTTGGAAATGCTTTCAGACAACAAGGAAAGCATCAGTAGGCCGGGAATGATGTAAGCGCCATAGCTCACACCGCCAATGTCTCCCATGCGCGAACCAATGGCCGAGCCAAAGACGATGAAATACAGAGCCGTAGACAGTACCGGTGCAATCAGGCTTTGCGCCCAGGTGCGAAAAGCGCGGTGCATTTCAAAGCGATAAATGGCGCTGACGCCGTGAAGATTGAGGCCCATCATGCGGCGGCTTTCGATTGGGGGGGGGTGTCGTGTACCAAGCTCACGAAGATGTCTTCGAGCGAGCTCTCGCTGGAATGCAGGTCCTTGAAGTCAATGCCTTGCTCGGCCAGCGACCGCAGTAAGGCGGCGATACCCGTGTCGTCCTGCTGGGTGTCGAAGGTGTAGGTAAGCGTGTGGCCTTCCTTGCCCAACTCCAGCGGCCAGCGCGCGAGCGATTCCGGTATCTGTTTCATGGGCTGCTGCAGCGTGAGCATTAGCTGTTTTTTGCCCAGCTTGCGCATTAGCACATGCTTGTCTTCCACCACGATGAGCTCGCCGCCGCGGATCACGCCAATGCGGTCGGCCATATCCTCGGCTTCTTCGATGTAGTGGGTGGTGAGAATAATGGTGGTGCCGCCCTCGCGCAGCTTGCGCACCAAGCGCCACATGTCATGCCTCAGCTCCACGTCCACGCCAGCACTGGGCTCGTCAAGGAACAAGATGCCCGGTTCGTGTGATAGAGCTTTGGCAATCAACACGCGCCGTTTCATGCCGCCCGATAGCGCCAAAATTTTGCTGTTTTTCTTGTCCCACAGCGACAGGTCGCGCAAAATTTGCTCGATCAACACCGGGTTGGCGGGCTTGCCGAACAGGCCGCGGCTGAAACTCACGGTATCCCACACCGTTTCAAACGAATCCGTTTGGAGTTCTTGAGGCACAAGCCCGATGCAAGCGCGCGCGGCGCGGTAGTCAAGCACCGTGTCATGGCCATCGGCTGTCACGGTGCCTTCAGTGGCGTTGCTCATTCCGCAGATTACGCTGATCAACGTGGTTTTACCGGCTCCGTTAGGACCCAAAAGTGCAAATATCTCGCCGCGCCGAATGTCGAGATTGACGTTTTTAAGCGCTTGAAAGCCGCCAGCGTAGGTTTTGCAAAGGCCGCGTACCTGCACGATGGCGTCAGTGGCGTCAGTGGCGTCAGTGGAGGGAGGAGAGGATGAGGCGTCTGGCATGAGGTCTGTGAAGGGGGTGGGTCCGCGCAGAGGCGTGCGTTTGATTGCGCGGGTGCGGGATAGCGGTTCGAGCAGCAACCGGGCATTGTGGCGTTATCGGGCTCGAGTCGCTGAGCATCTCGATATGACCCACAACGGGGCACTGGACGCTGCTGAGCGGGCAAAATACGCAATCTGTTTTGAAGCAGGCACGATACACACTGATTTACCTGGATTTGTTGTTTGCCCATGTCTTTGCACACGCCATTGCGATCTGAAACCCAACCGCCCATGCTGCGCTACAGCGGTATCGCCATTGCTTTGCACTGGCTGCTGGCGTTCATGCTGATCACCGGCTTTTGTGTGGGCTTCTATATGAGCGGGCTGTCGTTTTCGCCACTCCGGCTCAGGCTCTACAACTGGCACAAGTGGGCCGGCATTGCTATCTTGATGTTGTCCGCGCTGCGACTGGTTTGGCGGCTGTGGAACCGCCCGCCACCGCTTCCAGCGGCTTTGGTGCGCGCCATGCCGGTGTGGCAGCGGGTAGCCCACCACGGAACGCACGCGGCCCTGTACCTGTTATTTTTTGCAGTGCCGCTTCTTGGGTGGGCCTATAGCTCGGCTGCGGGTTTTCCGGTGGTTTTTTTGGGGATGCTGCCGCTGCCCGACTTCGTTCCGGCCAGCAAAGCGCTGGCAGACGCCCTCAAGCCGTGGCACCGTTACAGCGCCTACACGCTGGCGGCATTTGCCGTGTTGCACGTGGCAGCGGCGCTCAAGCACCATTGGGTTGATCGTGATAGCTTGCTGGGCCGTATGGGCCTATCGCTGCGTCGTTAAGCCTTCAAGATTTTTGGGCGTTTAGGCGTTGGGCGAACTTTGCATATGGATGCCAGGATCGGCAGGCCAACAGGCCAACAGGCCAACAGGCCAACTGGTGAACCATTGCAAGGCGGTGTGCTCCCAAAGCTCGCGGGCAGCACAACACGGGTTGTTGCCGCACTCCCTTAATTTCCAAAAGCCGTTTGCGCGCTCGGCCTGACATTCATTGTTGTGAAGTGACCTTCTATGACCCGAACGCCTTTTTCCTCCACCGCTCCCGTCGGTCGGCCTGCCATTGCCGCCTTGCTGTTGGCCGGGGCCTGTTTTGGCCTCGCCTTGCCGGCAGCTGCACAGCAGGCACTGTCCCCCGTGGCACAGCAGCTGCTGCTGCCGGCGCAAAGCAGCATTGCTTTCACGGTGCGCCAGATGGGAGTGCCGGTCGAAGGGCATTTCAAGAAGTTCAGTGCCCAAGTGGCATTCGATCCGGCCAAGGTGGGTGCCAGCCGTATCTCACTCACTGTCGACACCGGCAGTGCCACCATGGGTTCGCGCGAGATCGATGCCGAACTGCCCAAAGCCGTGTGGTTCAACGTGCCCAAATTTCCCCAGGCCACGTTTCGCTCCAGCAGCGTCAAAGCGCTGGAAAAAACCCAGCTGGAAGTGGCCGGCACGCTCAGTATCAAGGGCGTATCACGCGATGTGGTGGTGCCAGTGACGCTGGAGCAAACCGGCACCACCACAACAGCCACCGGTACGTTGGCATTGCCGCGCCTGGGTTATCAGATCGGTGCCGACGATTGGGCCGACACGTCCGTAGTGGCCGACGAGGTGCAAGTGCGTTTCAAGCTGGTACTGGCTGGAGTGGGCGCGCTGCGCTAATGCGGGCCCTGCCGGTGTTGGTTGTTTCTGTTGATATTTTCTTCCCTGTCCCTGCTTTTTAAGGAGCCTTGACCCATGCGCACTTTTATCCTGACCCTGTCCACCGCTGCTGCGGCCATCCTGTCGACTGGTTTGGTACATGCCGAGCCGGCTGCCTACGCTATAGACCCGAGCCATACCTTCGCTACGTTCGAAATCAGCCACTTTGGCGCGTCGGTCAACCGGGGGCGCTTTGACAAGAAGGAAGGCACGGTGCAGTTTGACCGGGCAGGTCGCAGCGGCAAAGTGGACGTGAGCTTTGACGCAGCCTCCGTCAACACCGGCACACCGGCCTTTGACAAGCACCTCAAAAGCGCAGATATTTTTAACGCCGAACGGCACCCCACCATGCGCTTTGTGTCCGACAAGTTCGTGTTTGACGGCGACAAAGTCAGCGCAGTAGAAGGGCAGCTCACCCTGCTGGGCAAAACCCAGCCCCTCACCTTGAAGGCCAATCAGTTCAACTGCTACCAAAGCCCCATGCTCAAGCGCGAGGTTTGTGGCGGCGATTTTGTAGGCACTATTGACCGCACGGCCTTCGGCTTGAATTACGGCGTCCAATATGGTTTTGACAAGAACGTGCGCGTTATCGTGCAGGTCGAGGCAGTCAAGCAGTAAGCTTGGGAGTGTTCCGCCTCGCGTGATTGACTACCGTAAGGGGGCTACTGTCGGGAACCTCTAAAAACCCCAGGTTCCGAGAATCAGTTACATATAAATCAATGGGTTACGTTGCTGCAAAGTCAAATTTCAGGGGTTTTTAGAGGCTACCTGTCATGTTCCAGGCAGGCGAGCGTGTCAAGCAGAGTCGCGAACCGACGACTCTACTCTGTGTATTCCGATGAATACGGTGGCGCGCTCCCGACGGCAACGCCGTTGCTCCGATTAGGACTTTGCGCCGAGCGAGTCCTGTTTTGATGAAAACCCTGCGCTCAAAGCATTCACCGAATGTCCTCGCTCTTTCTGCGCTTGGAAAGCAGCGCTCAGTACGTTGCTTCAAATGCGTTCCTCTATTAAAAATTTACAAAAAATAAAGCTATGAAAATGTTGAAGTCTCTCTTGATTTGGACAGCCTGTATTGCCTTATCGGGCTGTCTGGTTCCTGAGAAATTTGATGCCTCGCTCACTGTGAAAGCCGATGGCTCGTCTCTCTATAGATACGACGGTACCGCCATCTTCGGGCTCGCCGCGGCAGCGATCAAAGAAAAAGGTTCTTTGTCATCCAAAGAAGAAAAAAATTAATGCTGGAAGCAGGCAAAAATGCACAAAAACCAGGTGTCAAAAAATTCAAATATTTGGGCGAGGGCCGCTACGAACTAGTGCTTGAGGAAGATTTAAAGCAAGGGCCCCAATCCAAAATTTTGGAGGTTTTTACCGTCACTCGCGACAAGGCGGGCGTCTATACCATTGCGCCGCCAGCTCTGACGCCCAAGGCTCGCAAAGAATTGAAAGATGTGGGCATCCAAATGAGCGGAACAGCGCAGATGTACTTGCCAAAGAACGTCAAAGTGATCGACACGAACGCAAGCGACACACCTGGTTTTTTTAATAAGGCCTACGATTGGAAAATAGGCGCTTCGCAAGAGACGCCGAGCATTCGTTTCACATTAGCGCCGTAGTGTTGTTGTCAGCGAACGAAGCGGCAGCGCCGTTTGTGTGACTCACTTCAGAATTGCTGCAGCTTCGTCCCGCCAGTGCTTCGTGGCAGCGTAGAAGCCTTCCCACACACAACCATTACAGCCCCGTTCGCAGCAGCTGGTGGGTTCGGGCGGCGGTGTGCGCATGGCTGCCTCCAGAGCGATACCGCGTTGCCTGGCAACGCTCATCAGATACGCAACCACCGCTTTTGCTGTCGACAAGTCAACCAGTGGCACGTCGGTAACGCACCAAGCAACAAAGCGCCGTTGATGCTGCCCGCTGAATTCGTTTATTTCTAAAAACATTGCTGCTGGGCGCACCCATAGCGCGCCGTTATCCAACCCATCGCCATACAACGACCGATAGAGCGCCATGCCGCACAGCGTTTCGCTGCAACGCGCCACGCCGACCACTTCGTACCAGCCGCCTTTGTAATGACGGTAAAGACCGGGCGGCGGGGCGTCGAAGCCGGGAAGATCGCCTCCAAGTGGAGCGGGTACCGCTGCTGCGCTCACTGCGCGTTTTGTATGGTTCGCGCCCGCGCCCTGGCGACCGACTGCCCTAGCTCAATCACGGCCAAAGCGTAGTAGCTCGACCAGTTGTACCGGGTAACGGCGTAAAAGTTGTCGGTTCCCGCAACGAAGCTGGGTTCACCTCCGCCGTTTTGCAACTCGATCAGCGCCAGCTTTTCTGGGTAGCGGGCACCATCTCCTCCGACCGGTGCGCCAAGTTCAGCCATACGCAACGCACTGAAGGTGGGCAGGATGTCGGGTGCCAGTAGCGTGTCTATATCCTGCTGGGTGGCGTCCAGGCGCACAGGGAAATGCGTGGGGAGGCCGGGTTTCCAGCCGTGTCCTATGAAGTAGTTGGCAATAGAGCCGATAGCGTCGTCGGGGCTTCCGTGCAAGTCGATCTGACCGTCGCCGTCGTAGTCGACCGCAAAACGCACCCAGCTCGATGGCATGAACTGGCCCAGACCTTGTGCGCCGGCGTAGCTGCCGCGCGGCTCGAAAGGGTCGGTGCCGCTGCGCTGGCTTAAGGTTAAAAACTGCTCAAGCTCTCCTCGAAAGTAGGCGCGGCGCGCCTCTGCGCGGGGGTGTGCGTCGGGAAAGTCAAACGACAGGGTGGCCAGCGCGTCTAGTACGCGAATGTTGCCCATGTGCTGGCCGTAGAGCGTTTCCACCCCCAGGATGCCCATGATGATGTCTGCGGGCACGCCGTACTCTTGCTCGGCGCGTGCCAGCGTTGCCGCATGGTCTTCCCAAAATCGCACGCCCGCTCGAATGCGCACGGGTTCCACAAAGCGGGCGCGGTAGGCGGCCCAGTTTTTGGCCTTGCCGCGCGGCGCTGGCAGCATCAATCTGGGAACCTGCGGCAGAAAGCGTGCGCGGCTGATAACGGCGCGCACCCAGGCCGGGTCGAGGTCGCGGCGCTCAGCGAGGTCGTCGGCAAAGCGCATTGCGTCGGCTCGGCCAGCGTAGAGCACCTCGGCCGGAGCCTGCGCACGTTCACCGCGTGCAGGGCGCTGTTTGGAGTGATTTTGGCCACTAGCACTTATGCAAACTGACCAAGCTGCTACAGAAAAAATAGTAAATTTAAAAAAAGAATGCATCATGTCAAAGCGGTGATTGGGGCCATGTGAGCGCTACAAATGCGCGCCGCAGCGGGCGTAGTCGCGCGCCAGGCACCCCTTGCGAAGCAGAGGCGGGGGCATAGCGCTGCGCTTCAAGCGCGAGCAACCACTGCGCAATAGGCTCTGCGCTGCGTCCCCAGTGCGTTCGAACCGCTTGAGCCATGGAGCGCGGCGGCAAATGAGCGGGCAGGTCCAGCCCCGCCGCTGCGGACCGCGCGCGCGCGCGCGCTAGCAGGCGCAGCCAAGGGTCGTGCTGCCAGCGCTCCCAAGCGCTCCATGCGCCCCCGGCCAGGGCGGCGGCAGCTACCAACGCTGCCAGTAAATTGAGCAAAGTTTGCCAGTCGGGGGTTTCAAAGCCGATGGACTTCAGCAGATTCAGTTGGCGGCTTTGGGTGTAGTTCAGCACCCACTGGTTCCAGCTGGTGTTCACGGCTTCCCATACCGCACGCATTTGCTGCGCCATGCCCCGGCTGATAACGCTGTCGACCGCGCTGCCAATGGCACCGCGTCTGGGCTGCAGGCGATCAAAGGCACCAATGCGGCCTGGGGAAACGGAGCCCGTAGGGTCCACACGCACCCAGCCACGGTCTTCTATCCAAACCTCGGCCCAGGCGTGTGCGTCGCTCTGGCGCACCGTCCAATAGCCGTCTACCGGGTTGCGCTCACCGCCCTGGTAGCCCGTCACCACGCGCGCCGGCACGTTGGCCGCACGCATGAGGATGACGAAGGATGAAGCGATGTGTTCGCAAAAACCGGCTTTGCGATCAAACCAGAATTCGTCAGCCGTTTGCGCGCCGTAAACACCTGGCTCCAAGGTGTACTCGTAACCTTGGGTTTTGAGGCGCGTCAGCACCGCGTCCACCAACGCCTGCGTACCGCCTGCAGCAATCACCGGTTCCGCCAGCATGGATTGCGCCAACACCACAGTGCGCGGGTTGCTGTCTGCCGGAAGGAACGTCATGGAGCGCAGTTCGGGTGCCATGGCGACTGGGCCGTGCCGGAACTGCGGGTAACTGGTCGCTTGGTAGCGCAAAATTTCGTTCACCGGGCGGACGGAGACCCACTGCAAATCGCGGGTCATGAAGCTTCGCAAGCCCTGCGCTTCGGGGCCCCCTATTGACGCGTCCAGCAGCACCAGCCAGGGGCGCTGGCTGGGCTCAAGCAAGGCCTCGTATCGGTAGCCTTTGCCCTGCACCTTCAGGCGCGAGGGCGATACATCGCTGTCGCGAACCGGCGAAGCTTGCCACTCGCTGCCATCAAAATCAGACAGTACCGGCCCGCGAAAGTACATGGCAATTTGCGGTGGCAAGTCGCTCGGCCCATCTTCAAACTTCACGCGAAGCGCCACGCTGTCGTCAAGCGCCAAGCTGGCCATGCTGCCCACCGTCATGCTGCCCGATAGGCCGCTACGGCCGCTGAGCCCATCGCTTGGAATGCCCCACAGCGGTGCCATGCGCGGGAACAGCAAAAACAGCGCCAGCATGACGGGCGTGCCCAGCAGCGCCATGCGGACCGCCGCTCGCAGTGGGGCCGAAAGCGGTGGCCTGCCAACGGGCATGTGCGCGTTGACTAGTGCGGTCAGCAGACCGATCAGCGCTACCACCATGGCGGCGGCTGTCAGGAGCGATTGCGAGAAGAAAAAGTTACTGAGCATGGTGAAGAAGCCCAGAAAGAAAATCACCATCGCATCGCGCCGCGCCCGCGCTTCCAGCGTTTTGAGCACCAGCAGCAAGGAGATCAGCGTGACACCTGCATCGCGCCCCACGATGGTTTGAAAGCTCGCCACCACCGCCACCACGGCCACCACCAGCAAAGTAAACAGCAACCACCTCGAAGGCAGCGGCCGCGCCAAAACAGCCAACGCGCCGCGCCACAGCAGCAGCGCACTGGCAAAGGCACCCGCCCAGGCTGGCAGGTGCGCGAACAGCGGCAGCAGCACGCAAGCAATAACGCCCAGCAAAAACAGCGTGTCCCGCGCATCGCGTGGCAAGTGGCGGACCTGCGCCAGCCGCTTCTGCCAAGTGGGAGCGGCGCTCATACGGTTTCCCAGAAAATATTAAAAGCATAGCTACTAGCACTTACTGGACAAGAGCTAGAGGCTGTTTTTACTATAAATTTAAGGTGTACAGCTAACACAGCGCCAATGCCTCCAGGCAGCGCATGCGCTGTGCTGTACCGCTGCCCTGGCCCACTTCGCGGCCAGGCAGACGCAGACCGTACGAAACGCCTAGCCGGTCGGCCTGCAGCACCCAAGCAGTTAGCCGACCAATACGCGCCTCGGGCTCGATCAGGCCGGTGCGACCAGGTTCCAGCCACAGTTCACTACGCTGGCTGTGCTGGGTGTCGCGGCTGACCAGCGCGTCCGTGCCAGTTGCCAGTGCTTGCGCAGCCTTCTTCCAAACCACCAGCTTTTGCGGGTCGCCGCGGCGGTAGGCGCGTACGCCGTCAAATTCGCCGTTGCCTGCGCTGTGCAGGCTGGGCGCGTCGCCGCCCGCCCGCTCGCCCGCAGGCAGGCCAGGTGCGTCGAGCTCCGGGGCGGGATAAACCAGCACCTGCGCCGCCGGGCGCCACACGGCCCAAACGCGAAAGGTGCCCATGGGAAAACGGGTTTCAGCCGTAAGAACGGGCACGTCGTGCAAGCCGCGCCGCGTCGGTGCAAAAGCCACCTTCACGGTGGCGCTGCCTTGGGCGGGAACATCGGTCCAGGCCCATTGGTCGCTGCCTTGTACGGCTAACGCAATCGCAACGCGCGGGCTGGTGCGCTCGCTGGTGAGCTGCACTTCAAGCGTGGCGCTGTCGCCAGCGAAATGCGGCGCGGGCGGTTTGAGGTGCAAGGTCAGCCCGCGCAGCGTGCCATGGCACACATGCATGCCCGCAACCGCACTACCTGCCAGCAAAAAGGTCAGCAGGTAGCCCAGGTTGAGCTGGAAATTGATGGAGGACACCAGGAGCACCAGCAGGGTGACGGCCAGCATCCATCCAGCTCCGGTGGGCAGGATGTAGACGTTGCGATGCGTGAGCTGCGTGGTGTCGGTACGCGGCAGGCGCGCCATCCACCAGGCGGTAAACCAGCGCTGTACTACGCATACAGGATTGAGTCGTCCGAATAAGACGTGCACGCCACCGCGTGGCGGCAATGATTTGCTGGTGCTGGCGTTTGCCATGACATCAAGGCAAGGGCACCGATTCCACCATCGCGCGCACCTGTTCGACTGCGCCGCGCCCGGCATCGCCCACCGGCACCAGACGGTGCGAAATGGTTTGCGGCAGGATAGCCTGGACATCGTCAGGAGCTGCGTAGTCGCGCCCGCTGATCAATGCCTGCGCTTTGGCTGCGCGCACCAGCGCAATGCCTGCGCGGGGCGACAAGCCCTGCAGAAACCAGCGACCAGACCGCGTAGCTGCGATGAGGTCTTGCACATAGGCCAACAGTGGGTCGGACAC
Organism: Burkholderiales bacterium; assembly: GCA_038235025.1. Taxonomy (GTDB): domain Bacteria; phylum Pseudomonadota; class Gammaproteobacteria; order Burkholderiales; family Burkholderiaceae_C; genus Simplicispira. Next base: position 18,675 of record JBBSUJ010000004.1, on the reverse strand, counting down.
ATGCACGGCTTGCACCTGTCGCTGTAGATCAGCCAAATCTTCGCCCGACAGAATCGGCAGCATGGCGTTGGCCATTTCGCGCCGGTCTTCGCCCGACAACAGCAGGCGCTCGGCCGCACGGTCGGGATAGCCGAGCGAGATGCGCATCAGGAAACGGTCCAGTTGCGACTCCGGCAGCAGGTAAGTGCCCAACTGGTCGTGCGGGTTCTGCGTGGCGATGACAAAGAATGGATGGGGCAGGGCGCGGGTTTCGCCTTCCACGCTGACCTGTTTTTCTTCCATCGCTTCGAGCAGCGCGCTTTGGGTGCGCGGGCTGGCGCGGTTGATTTCATCCGCCAGAAGCACCTGGGTGAACACGGGGCCCTGGTGAAACACAAAGCCCTCGCGCCCGCGCTCGTAAACCGACACGCCGACCAAGTCGCTTGGCATAAGGTCGGCCGTGAACTGAACGCGCGCAAATTGGAGACCAAAGGTGTGCGCCAACGCATGCGCGAGAGTCGTTTTGCCGACGCCTGGAACGTCTTCAATGAGCAGGTGACCTCCTGCCAAAAGGCACGCTACACAGTCTTGAACGCGGGCTTCTTTGCCCACAATCACCGTGTTAAGCTGATTGAGAATAGATTGGATTTTGGGCTGCGCTTGCATCCTGCAACGTTATCCGAAAAACCCATGGATCACGTGGAGTGGGAGGCAAGCAAATGCGCAAGACGGGTTATTTCTCGCACAGCGACTGTCGCAAACACGAAATGGGGCAGGGACACCCCGAGTGTCCCGAGCGCCTTGATGCGATTGCCGACCGGCTACTCGTTACCGGCGCTGCGGACGCGCTGGAGCACCGGGACGCACCGCTGGCACCGCTGTCTGAGATCGAACTGGCCCACACCCGCGTGCACGTCGCTTCGCTGCGCGGGATGTCCGTGCAGCTGCGCGAAGAAATCGATGCTGGTGGCCCAACGCATGCGCAGATCGACCCAGACACTTCCCTTAACGTGCACACCTGGAACGCCGCCTTGCGCGCTGCCGGCGCTGCACTGGCCGCCACAGATGCAGTGATTGCCGGAGAGCTGGAAAACGCGTTTTGCGCAGTGCGCCCGCCGGGCCACCATGCGTGTCGCGACAAGGCTATGGGGTTTTGTTTTTTCAACAACGTCGCCATCGCCGCCCGCTACGCACTTGAGCGTCACCACCTGAAGCGTGTGGCGGTGATCGACTTTGATGTGCACCACGGCAATGGAACGGAAGACATCCTATCGGACGATCCCCGCGCTTTGATGGTGAGCTTCTTCCAGCACCCCCTGTATCCGTACAGTGAACCGCACACGCCTGCTGCCAACATGCTCAACGTTCCGGTGCCGGCCTATACCAAAGGCATGGCGGTTCGTGAACTCATTGAAGAGCAATGGATGCCGCGGCTCGAAGCCTTTCGCCCCGAAATGATTTTTATCAGCGCAGGCTTTGATGCGCACCGCGAAGACGACCTTGGACAGATGGGCCTCACCGAAGGAGACTATTCGTGGATTACCCAGAAGATCAAAGAAGTTGCCGTGCGCCACGCAAAAGGTCGAATCGTTTCTTGCCTGGAGGGCGGTTACGCGCTGGATGCGTTGGCGCGCAGCGTGGAGGCGCACGTGCGCGTGCTGGCCTCCGTGTGATGCCAGTTAAAAAGACCATAAAGACAACTCGAGGAGAAGCCCGTGCACTTAAACCTGAACCTGAACTTGCAACCTGAAGTGCAGGTGGCATCGCCAGCGCTTTTGCTGCACCAAAGGGACGAGCGCGGGGTGGTCACCCTGACGCTCAACGATCCAGGTCGGTTTAACGCGCTCGGCAGCGAAATGCTGGCTCAGCTGGGCGAGGCACTGGCAAGCATTGCCCGCGACGGCGATGCCGCGCGCGTAGTGGTGCTGGCCGGTAGCGGCAACGCGTTTTGTGCCGGACACAACCTCAAAGACCTGGCGGCCCACCCGGACCTGGCGTGGTACCAGCAACTCTTTGAACAGTGCAGTCGGGTCATGCTCGCAATCCAACAGTTGCCAGTGCCGGTGATCGCGCGGGTACATGGCATGGCCACCGCTGCAGGCTGCCAGCTGGTGGCGCAGTGTGATTTGGCGGTTGCGGCTGATGATGCAAGCTTCGCTACCAGTGGCATTCATTACGGCTTGTTTTGCGCAATGCCCAGCGTGCCGTTGGTGCGCAACATATCGGTCAAACGGGCCATGGAAATGCTGCTGACCGGTGATTTCATTGATGCGCAAACAGCATTGCGGGAGGGGCTTGTAAACCGGGTGGTGGCGTCCGACCAGCTCGATGCTGAGGTGGAGCAGTTGGTGAGATCCATTTTGGAAAAACCCCGCGCCGCCGTCAGCGCAGGCAAAGCGCTGGTGTACCGCCAGCGCGAGCTCGGTGTCGCAGCGGCGTACCAGCTGGCTGGTCAGACGATGGCCATCAACATGATGGATGAGGCCGCGCAAGAGGGTGCCCGTGCGTTTGCTGAAAAACGGCCAACGGCTTGGAAGGCGTGAGCCTGGCTGGCGGTGCTTGCCCTTTAATTCGCGCCGCGGCGACGAATCGCGCAGCACAGCGCCAACGTAAGCGCCTGAGTTCCCAACACACACAAGCTGGCCTATAATTTTGAAAAGAACGACCGTTCTTTTTTAAAGCAGGAATGTGCCCGGACACTCAAAAACACCGTCCTAGAATGAATCGATCAACCCCTGTCTAAATAGCAACCCTTAAGGAGCCGCAGCAATGAAAGTCTTGGTCCCTGTCAAGCGCGTGGTGGACTACAACGTCAAGGTCCGCGTCAAGTCGGACAACAGCGGTGTGGACATCGCCAACGTCAAGATGAGCATGAATCCCTTTGACGAAATCGCCGTCGAAGAGGCGGTTAGGCTCAAAGAAAAAGGCTTGGTCACGGAGATCATTGCCGTCTCGTGCGGTGTAGCCCAGTGCCAGGAAACGCTGCGCACCGCCATGGCCATTGGCGCCGACCGTGCCATCCTGATTGAAACGAGCGAAGAGTTGCAGCCACTTGCCGTTGCCAAGCTGCTCAAAGCATTGGTTGATAAAGAGCAGCCCCAACTGATAATTCTCGGCAAGCAAGCCATTGACGATGACGCCAATCAGACCGGCCAAATGTTGGCTGCTCTTTGCGATTTGCCGCAAGCGACCTTTGCCAGCAAAGTTGAGCTGACGGCCGACAAGGTTACCGTCACGCGAGAGGTGGATGGCGGTTCCGAAACGCTAACGCTAACGCTCCCGGCCGTAATCACCACCGATCTGCGCCTGAACGAGCCGCGTTACGTCACGCTGCCCAACATCATGAAGGCGAAAAAGAAAACGCTGGAGAACATCAAGCCCGAGGACCTCGGCGTCGATGTGAAGCCGCGCCTCAAGACTCTCAAAGTTTCGGAGCCGCCCAAGCGTGGTGCGGGCATCATGGTTCCCGATATCGCTACCTTGGTTGAGAAACTCAAGAACGAAGCCAAAGTGCTTTAAGGAGAATCAGAATGACCGCACTTGTTATCGCAGATCACGACAACTCTAGCCTGAAGGCCGCGACGCTCAACACCATTACTGCTGCGCTTCAGTGCGATAGTGACGTCCATGTACTCGTCGCGGGTAGTAACTCTGGAGCAGCTGCAGAGGCTGCCAGCAAAGTTGCCGGTGTCAGCAGGGTGCTGCACGCCGACGCACCGGGCTTCGAACACGCGCTGGCAGAAAACGTTGCCGCGCAGGTGCTGGCCTTGGCCAGCAATTACGCCCACATCTTGTTTGCTGCCACTGCCAGTGGCAAGAACATTGCGCCGCGCGTGGCCGCCAAACTGGATGTCGCGCAGATCAGCGACATCAGCAAGGTCGATAGCCCCGACACGTTCGAGCGCCCCATTTACGCTGGCAACGCCGTTGCAACTGTGCAAAGCGCGGACGCGACCAAGGTCATCACGGTGCGTGGTACGGGTTTCGATCCGGCGGTAGCCACGGGCGGTAGCGCTAGCGTGGAGAAGATCGATGCCGTTCAAGGTGGCGGTAAAAGTAGTTTTGTCAGTAGTGAGATCGCCAAGAACGACCGCCCCGATCTGACGGCTGCAAAGTTCATCGTCTCTGGTGGACGCGCGCTTGGCAGCAAAGAAAAGTTCGATGAAGTCATGATCCCGTTGGCCGACAAACTGGGCGCTGCCATCGGTGCCAGCCGCGCCGCAGTGGACGCGGGTTACGCACCCAACGATTGGCAGGTCGGCCAGACCGGCAAGATCGTCGCGCCCCAGCTCTACATTGCCATTGGTATTTCGGGAGCCATCCAACATTTGGCCGGAATGAAGGATTCCAAGGTCATTGTGGCGATCAACAAGGACTCCGAAGCGCCTATTTTTGGAATCGCGGACTACGGTTTGGAAGCGGATTTATTTACCGCTATTCCTGAGCTGTTGAAGGCCTTGGGCTAATGCAGGCTGGGAACGCTGGCAAAGCGTCGGCGTTCCCGCTTGTCCGAATCAGGTTACTTAAACGTGCAGCGGCGATGACCAGCAAAACAAGGCAAGCATGAGTAGCAACATTCAGTACACCTCCGACCTGATTGATGGATTTGAGCAGGACCACCGAGCACTTTTGAATTCGTATGGCCGGCTAAATCAGACGGCAAACCGCACCAGCTTTGCCGCGTTCCCGGCTGAAATGGCGGATTTCAAGAGCATGCTGGGCTCCCATCTGTTGACGGAGGCGGTCAAGCTCGACATTTACCTGCGGCAAGATTTCAAAGAAGAGCCGGCGAAGTACTGCGTGGTGACTGGTTACAAAACTGAAATGGATGGCATTGGTCGTGTGGCGATGGGTTTAATTGAGTCCTGTGGCACCGCACCAGCCGATTCCGTGGACTTTGCCATGTTGTCCACACAGCCGGGCGACATCGGAAAAGCGTTTGGAGACCGCACTCGCCGGTAAGAAACTGAGTTGTACCCGCTGTACCGCCCAAGCCACCAAGCTAATTCGTGATCCGGCCACAACGTGCCGTGCGCATCTTTCGGGAAACTTTTCTATGCCTTACCTCGCCCCCATCCAAGACATGTTGTTCGACATTGAGCATCTGGCCCGCATAGACCAGATCGCCCAATGGCCTGGTTTTGAGGACGCAGGGCTGGATACCGCCCAGGCCGTGCTTGAAGAATGTGCCAAGTTTTCCCAAGGGGTGCTCGAACCCCTGAATTGGGCAGGCGATCAGAACCCCTCGTTCTTTAAAGACGGCGCTGTAACTACCACGCCGGGCTTCAAGGAAGCCTTTCGCCAATATGCGGAGGGCGGCTGGCAGGGTTTGCAGCACCCGCAAGATTTTGGCGGGCAAGGTTTGCCCAAGACCATAGGAGCAGCCTGCTGCGAAATGATCAACAGCGCCAACATGAGCTTTGCGCTGTGCCCTTTGTTGACCGATGGGGCCATTGAAGCGTTGATCACTGCGGGTAGCGACACGCTGAAAGCGCAGTATTTAGAGAAGCTGGTGACCGGCGAGTGGACCGGCACCATGAACTTGACCGAGCCGCAGGCCGGGTCCGATTTGGCCTTGGTGCGCACCCGCGCTGAACCGCAACTGGGCGGCAGCTACAAGGTGTTCGGCACCAAGATCTACATCACCTACGGTGAGCACGACATGGCTGCCAACATCGTGCACTTGGTGCTGGCGCGAGTGCAGGGCGCGCCCGAGGGCGTCAAGGGCATCAGCCTGTTTGTGGTGCCCAAATTCATGGTGAACGCGGACGGTAGCTTGGGCGAGCGCAACGATGCGCACTGCGTCAGCATTGAGCACAAGTTGGGCATCAAGGCCAGCCCTACGGCGGTTCTCCAGTTTGGCGACAACGGCGGCGCTGTGGGCTACCTGGTTGGAGAAGAAAACCGCGGCCTTGAATACATGTTCATCATGATGAACGCAGCTCGCTACGCCGTGGGTATGCAAGGCATCGCGATTGCAGAGCGCTCCTACCAAAAAGCTGTGCAATACGCGCGGGAACGCGTGCAAGGCCGGCCGGTGGATGGCAGCGCAAAGCAAAGCGTTGCCATCATTCAACACCCTGATGTTCGCCGCATGCTGATGACCATGCGCGCCCATACCGAGGGCTGCCGAGCCATGGCGACGGTAGCGGCGGCGGCGTACGACGCTTCCCACCACCATGCAGACGCAGAGGTGCGCAAGCAAAACGCCGCCTTCTACGAATTCATGGTGCCGTTGGTCAAGGGCTACAGCACCGAGATGAGCATCGAGGTGGCCAGCTTGGGCGTTCAGGTACACGGCGGCATGGGCTTCATCGAAGAAACCGGTGCGGCGCAGTACTACAGGGACGCCCGCATCCTCACGATTTACGAAGGCACCACGGCCATACAGGCCAACGACCTCGTGGGCCGTAAAACGGCGCGCGATGGCGGTGCAGTAGCGCGGGCCATCGCAGAGCAAATCCAGCAAACAGAAGCAGAGCTGCGCGCCAGCTCCAACGCCGCGGCGCAAACGGTGGCGGGGCGGCTAGAGACAGCCCGCCTGGCCTACCTGGATGTGGTGGATTTCGTCGCCAAGCACACCCAGTCGTCTCCCAATGCGGTATTTGCTGGCAGCGTGCCATATCTGCTGCTCGCAGGCCGCCTGATGGCGGGTTGGCAACTGGCGCGCTCGCTGTTGATAGCGGACGGTCTGATGTCCGGAAGCAAAAACAGCGCGTTTCTGCAAGCCAAGATTGTTACGGCCCATTTCTATGCGGACCACTTGCTGAGTGCGCTACCGGGGATGCGCGATGCCATTGTTGCGGGCAGCGCTAGCGTGATGGACTTGGCGCTTGAGTCGTTTTAGCCGTAAGTCAAGTGGATTGTGCTATTTTTATAATAGCTACCTGCGCTTTTTCCATAAGCGCTAGAGGCTTATTTTACTGATATTTTTGGAGTGCCATGTCCACGCTGCCCCGCGTTCTGAAGAAGCTCTCGTTCCCCGTTATCGGTGCGCCGCTGTTCATCATCAGCAACCCCAAGTTGCTTATCGCTCAATGCCAGGCGGGGGTAGTGGGTTCTATGCCCTCGCTCAACGCCCGCCCGGCTGCGCAGCTGGACGATTGGCTGGCCGAGATAACCGAAACCCTGGCGACCTACGACAAAGCCCATCCGGATCATCCCGCAGCGCCATTCGCCATCAACCAAATCGTGCACAAAAGCAATGACCGGCTGGAGCACGACATGCAGGTGTGCGCCAAGTACAAGGTGCCGATCGTGATTACCAGCTTGGGTGCTCGCGAGGATGTGAACCAGGCCGTGCACAGCTGGGGCGGGGTCGTGTTGCACGACATCATCAACAACAAGTTTGCGCACAAGGCCATCGACAAAGGCGCTGACGGCCTGATTGCCGTAGCGGCAGGCGCTGGCGGCCACGCCGGGGTGAAAAGCCCTTTCGCACTGGTGCAGGAAATTCGCCAGTGGTTCCAGGGGCCGGTCGCGCTCAGTGGTGCGATTGCCAGTGGTGATGCTGTACTAGCGGCGCAGGCCATGGGTGCTGACTTTGCGTACATTGGCTCCGCCTTTATCGCGACGGATGAAGCGCGCGCCAGCGAAGGCTACAAGCAAGCCATCGTCGATGGCAATTCAGACGACATCGTCTACAGCAACCTATTCACCGGCGTGCATGGCAACTACCTGGCGTCTTCTATACGGGCCGCTGGTATGGATCCCGACCAATTGCCTGCTTCCGACCCTGCGGCCATGAACTTCGGTGGTGACGCAAAAAAAGCGTGGAAAGACATCTGGGGCTGCGGTCAGGGGATTGGTGCCGTGACGCAGGTGAGCAGTACAGCACAACTGGTGGCGCGCCTTCGCAGCGAGTACCAAGCCACACGGGCGAGGCTCGCGCTTTGACATGCCTGCAAAGCTGATGATATTGCGTACGGGTAAACCGAGACGCAGCAAGGATCCGGTTCGTAGGCTCTTGAGCCAGATGAATGGGCTTCGCGTCAGTGGCTTGTAAGTGCCAGCGCCGACAGTGATGGGTGATGTCCTTTTGATTTTCAGGAGTGTTTCCCCATGAGCGTGCCTTCTTCCGCGATTCAGTCCACCCTTGTCGAAAACCGCGTCTTTCCGCCAACTGATGCCGCTGCGAGCTCGGCACGCATTTCCGGAATGGCTGCCTATGAGGCGCTGTGCGCTGAGGCAGCTGCCGACTACGAAGGCTATTGGGCCCGACTAGCGCGCGAAAATTTGAACTGGACCAAACCGTTCACTAAGACGTTGGATGAATCCGAAGCGCCGTTTTATCACTGGTATACCGACGGCGAGCTCAACGCGTCCGCCAACTGCCTCGATCGCCATATCGGCACGCCGACCGAGAACAAGACCGCCATCATTTTTGAAGGTGACGATGGCTCGGTGACGCGAACCACTTACAGAGAGCTGCTGGCTCGTGTTTCCCGTTTCGCCAATGCCCTCAAGGCGCAAGGCGTGGGCAAGGGCGACCGGGTGCTGATCTACATGCCCATGACGGTGGAAGGCGTGGTCGCTATGCAGGCCTGCGCCCGTATTGGCGCCACGCATAGCGTGGTGTTTGGCGGCTTTTCCGCCAAAGCAGTGCACGAGCGCGTTCAGGACGCGGGTGCAGTCGCCATCATCACGGCCAATTACCAGTTGCGAGGCGGCAAGGAGCTTCCACTCAAATCCATCATCGACGAAGCCCTGGCGATGGGGGGCTGCGACACGCTTCGCACAGTGTTGGTGTACGAGCGCACCAAGACCGCTTGCCAAATGATGGAAGGGCGTGACCTGACCTTTACCCACGCGCTGGAGGGGCAGCCGGACGTTTGCGCACCGGTCTCGGTCAACGCTGAGCATCCTCTTTTTATTCTGTACACGTCAGGTTCCACCGGCAAACCAAAGGGCGTGCAGCACAGCACGGCCGGTTATTTGATGTGGGCCAAAGTCACCATGGACTGGACCTTTGATCTGCAGCCCAACGATGTGTTTTGGTGCACTGCCGATATCGGCTGGATCACCGGCCACACCTATGTGGCGTACGGGCCGCTGGCGGCAGGTGCGACCCAAATCATTTTCGAAGGCATTCCCACATTCCCGAATGCGGGCCGCTTCTGGCAGATGATTGAGCGCCACGAGTGCACCATTTTTTACACCGCGCCCACCGCAATTCGGTCGTTGATAAAGGCAGCCGAGGCTGATGCGGCCGTGCATCCCGACCGCTCAGACCTCACCAGCCTTCGGATTCTTGGCAGCGTGGGCGAACCCATCAACCCCGAGGCGTGGATGTGGTACCACAAGAATGTGGGAGGCGAGCGTTGCCCCGTGATCGACACCTTTTGGCAGACGGAGAACGGCGGGCACGTCATCACGCCACTTCCAGGCGCAACACCCTTGGTCCCTGGAAGCTGTACCTTGCCACTGCCGGGCATCATGGCCGCGGTCGTCGATGAAACAGGCAATCCGATGCCCAATGGCTCAGGCGGAATGCTGGTCATTCAGCGCCCTTGGCCCAGCATGATTCGCACCATATGGGGAGACCCTGAGCGGTTCAAAAAAGCCTACTTTCCGCCAGAAATGGGCGGCACGGTTTACCTAGCGGGCGACGGCGCGGTGCGCAGCGAAGATCGTGGATATTTCCGCATCACCGGGCGTATTGATGATGTGCTGAACGTCTCGGGTCACCGAATGGGCACCATGGAAATTGAATCCGCCTTGGTTGCCAAAAGTGATTTGGTGGCGGAAGCCGCCGTAGTGGGGCGACCAGACGACATCACTGGTGAAGCTATCTGTGCATTTGTGGTGCTCAAGCGCAGCTGCCCCACGGGCGAAGAAGCCAAGCAAATCGCCAAGGAACTGCGTGATTGGGTGGCGAAGGAGATTGGCCCGATCGCGAAGCCCAAAGACATTCGCTTTGGCGACAACTTGCCCAAAACCCGTAGCGGCAAAATCATGCGGCGTCTGCTTCGCAGCATTGCCAAGGGTGAAGCGATTACCCAGGACACCAGCACATTGGAGAATCCTGCAATTCTGGGTCAGTTGTCCGAGACGAACTGAGCCAAAGCGCCAAGTAGCCGCCCGCGCCACCGGGCTTCTTAGCGGAAATTTGATGCTCTCTAGTACCTCTGGAAGACGGTTAAGAGAGGTCAACATTTTGTGCCTTCAAATCGCAAGCTTGAGCACCTCAATCGAGGTGCTGTGTAAGACGTAGTCGCAATTTCCTGAGCTGCACCGTGCGTCGCGCTTGAATCGGTTACAACCGGTAGGAGCGCGAACACGGACGCGTTTTTTTTTGATTTTGCGAGACCACCATGAACTTACGTACTGTTCTGATAGCGCTGAATGTGGCGGCTATTGCCACGCTCGCTGCACTCAACTGGCAGACGCTGTCTACCGATGAGCCTGTCTCTTTAGCCGTGAGCACGCTTAATGCGCCGATCGGGTTGATCATGCTGGGCTTGACGGCATTGCTCGGCGTTTTCTTCCTGGCTTACGTGTTGTGGCTCCAAGGTTCTGTGTTGTTGGAGACCCGACGCCACAACAAGGAAATGCAGTCTCAGCGTGAGCTTGCCGACAAGGCCGAGGCCTCTCGTTTCACAGAAATGAAAGCATTCCTGCAAGGTCAAAGCCAGCACAGTCACCTGGCACTGATGGAGCGAATCGAGACCTTGGAGTCACGACTAATGGCCCGCGCGATGGAATCAGACAATACTACGGCAGCGTATGTGGGGCAGGTCGAGCATCAATTAAGAACACCCGGACGACTCGCAGAGTAAAAGCGATTGGATAAAAAAAGGCCACCTCGATTGCGAGGTGGCCTTTTTTGTTTCCCATCGCGCCTTAGCGCTCTGGATTATTTGAGCGACAGAACCCAAGTGGCCAATTGCTTGGCTTCAGCTTCCGAAACTTGTGCGTTTGGCGGCATGGGTACGGGTCCCCAAACGCCAGAGCTACCTTTGCGGATTTTGTTCGCCAGCATGTCGACTGCACCTGCCTGGCCGCCATACTTCTTGGCCACGTCTTTGTAAGCCGGACCTACCACCTTCTTGTCAATCGCATGGCAGGCCATGCAGTTTTTTGACTTGGCCATGGCTTCATCCGCCATGGCCGGCGCAACAACAGCAGCCGAAACGGCGAATGCAATCAGAATTTTTTTCATTATCGTGTGGTCCTTCATTGAGTTACATTGAAGCAGCATTCATTGTACCGATGCCCTAACGCAGAGAGTACCAGCAACTCCATCATTGAGGTAGAACATGTATCCGCTTGGCTTAGGCATTCTTTTGTCGCTACTTAAATACCTGGAGATTGACCCTGTCGCCGCCTGGTCGTGGTGGTGGGTCTTGTCTCCCTTTGCTATAACGATTCTGTGGTGGGCTTGGGCTGACAGCACGGGCTACACCAAACGTAAAGCTATGGAAAAGATGGACCAGCGCAAAAAAGACCGTATCGACCGCCACAAAGAAGCGCTGGGTATGCGCCCCAAGCGTCCGCGGTGAATACCTATTCGTTGACCCACAAAAAAACGCCCGTTTAAACGGGCGTTTTGCTTTTCACTTCTTAGAGCCTGTTCACGATCTCGCCCGATTGCGCTCCAACCCTTCGGGCAGTGGTGATTGCGGGCAGTCTGCGGCGTTGCGGTTCTTGCCCGTAGCCGAGCTACGACCCGCAGAACGCACATCAAATACTGCGTGCCTAGCATCCCCCCCCCGCAATCCCCACTGCGCGACTTCTGGGGGATCGTGAACAGGCTCTTAGTAGATAAGTAGATCAGTAGTTATCTAGCACCGCACCTTTGCTAGCGCTCGAAGCATTGAACGCAAACTTGGCTTGCACACCGCGCGTATAGCGTGGAGCAGGTGCCGTCCACGCCGCACGGCGTTTGGCGATCTCGTCGTCTGGCACGTTCAAATCCAGCTTGAGCTGGCGCGCGTCGATGGTGATGAAATCGCCATCGTGCACCAGCGCAATCGTGCCGCCCGCTGCTGCTTCCGGCGCAACGTGGCCGACCACCATGCCCCAGGTGCCGCCCGAGAAGCGCCCGTCGGTAATCAAACCCACCGTCTCGCCCAAACCCGCACCAATCAGCGCGCCGGTGGGTGCCAGCATTTCGGGCATGCCTGGGCCGCCTTTGGGGCCCAGATAGCGCAGCACCATCACGTCACCCGCCACGATTTCGCCGGCCAGGATGGCTTCCAGAGCCGATTGCTCGTCCTCAAACACGCGGGCGGGGCCGGTCATCACCGGGTTCTTGAGCCCGGTGATTTTGGCGACGCAGCCTTCAGGGCTGAGGTTGCCCTTCAAAATCGCCAAGTGGCCCTGCGCATACATGGGCTTGTCCATAGCGCGAATCACGTCCTGGTCGGCGCGCGGCTCGTCGGGCACGTTTTTCAGCACTTCGGCCACCGTCTGGCCGGTGATGGTGAGGCAATCGCCGTGCAGCAGGCCTGCATTCAGCAGCATCTTCATGACCTGCGGAATACCGCCCGCGCTGTGCAGGTCGACTGCCAGGTATTTGCCGCTGGGCTTCAAGTCGCACAACACCGGCGTTTTGACGCGCACGCGCTCGAAGTCGTCAATGCTCCATTCCACTTCGGCCGCGTGAGCAATTGCCAAAAAGTGCAGCACCGCATTGGTCGAGCCACCAGTCGCCATGATCACAGCCACGGCGTTTTCAATGCTCTTGCGCGTCACGATGTCGCGCGGCTTGATGTTCTTTTTGATCGCTTCAATCAGCACCTTGGCCGATTCCTTGGCCGAGTTTTTCTTCTCGTCGTGCGGGTTGGCCATGGTGCTCGAATACATCAGGCTGATACCCAGCGCCTCAAAAGCGCTGGACATCGTGTTGGCGGTGTACATGCCGCCGCAACTGCCGGTTCCCGGAATGGCGCGCTTTTCAATTTCAAGCAAATCATGGTCGCTCAGCTTGCCCGCAGCGTTCTCGCCGACTGCTTCAAACACGCTGACGATGTTCAGGTCTTTGCCCTGGTAGCGGCCCGGAAGAATGGTGCCGCCGTACACGTAAATCGCTGGCACGTTGGCGCGCAACATGCCCATCAGGCCGCCCGGCATATTTTTGTCGCAGCCGCCCACCACCACCACACCGTCCATCCATTGGCCCTGCACGCAGGTTTCCACGCAGTCGCTGATCACCTCGCGGCTCACCAGACTGTATTTCATGCCTTCGGTGCCCATGGCCATGCCGTCCGAAATGGTCGGGGTGCCGAATACCTGTGCGTTACCACCGGCTTCCTCAATGCCTTCAATCGCCGCATCGGCCAGCTTTTGCAGGCCCGAATTGCACGGCGTGATGGTGCTGTGCCCATTGGCCACGCCCACCATGGGTTTGGAAAAGTCCGCTTCTTCGTAGCCCATGGCGTAGTACATGGAGCGGTTGGGTGCACGCGATTTGCCCTGCGTGATGTGCGCGCTGCGCTCATTGATGGGGCGAATCGGAATGATCTTGTCTGCCATGGCGGTGTGTCCTGTGGGGTGGTCGTTGTGCACGCGAGGTAACCTTCATGCTTCGGGGTGCGAGCACTCGCGGGCATGAAAGTCAGCCGCACAGTATGCGCGGCGAGCTGCGGGCTATCCAATCCGTTTGGCGCGGCCTATTAATATGCTGGGCGTATGAATGAGCACTTGATTGATATGCGGGCCTGGCGGCAATTTTCGGCGGTAGCGCAAGAACTGCACTTTGCCCGCGCCGCCGCCAGCCTGTACATGACCCAGCCACCGCTCACACAGGCCATTGCGCAGCTTGAAGAGCGTTTGGGCGTGCGATTGTTTGACCGCAACCAACGCCGGGTGCAACTGACGGCTGCAGGCGCTGCGCTGCTACCGCAGGTGCAAGACTTGTTGGCCCGTGCCGCTCAGTTGCCAGTGCAGGCACGCGCCGCAGCGGCGGGTGAGCTGGGTCGCCTGCGGCTGGCATTCGTGTCCACCGTAGGGTTCGACTTGCTGCCCCAGTGGGTGCGCGCCTTTCGGACGCAGGCGCCCGGCGTGCAGTTGGAGCTAATCGAAGCTACCGGCGACGCGCAAATGGAAAGCCTGCAGCGCGGCAGCATAGATGCTGGCATGCTATTGCACACGCCTGATCAAGCCCCGGCCGCTCTTGCGCGTCTGCGTGTGGCCAGCGAGGCGTGGGTGCTGGCCTTGCCGGACCAACACCCGCTGGCGACCAGCCAAAAGCTCGATTGGCCCGCGCTGCTGGCCCAGCCGGTCGTGCTATTTCCGCGCCGCATCTTGCCCTCGCTGCACGATGCCATCACGGGGCTGTACCACGCAGCGGGCGTTCAACTGGTAGTGGCACAGGAGGCGATTCAAATGCAAACCATCGTCAATTTGGTGTCGGCCGAGTTGGGCATTGCCTGGGTGCCACACAGCGTGCGCCAGTTTCAACGCCCCGGCGTGGTGTACCGCGACTTGCCCCGCCATGTCGCGCTGCCAGTGTGCGAAACCAGCCTGGTCTGGAGCCCCGGCGATACGCTACCGGCGCTGGCGAGGTGGGTGGAATTTGTGAGTACGGCCACCGCGAGGGTGGCAAGGCCCTAAAGCCCTAAATCCGCAGATCAGCCGGGGCACAATCACGCGCATGCTGATGTACCCCCATATTGATCCCGTCGCCCTGCAACTCGGGCCTATCGCCATTCACTGGTATGGCCTGACCTACCTCGCCGCCTTCGGCCTGTTCATGTGGCTGGGCACGCTGCGCCTGGGGCATGAACCGTTTGCCTCGTTGCGAGGCCCACGCGCCTGGACGCGCAAGGATGTGGAAGACATCTTGTTTCTGGGTGTAGTGGGTGTGGTGCTGGGCGGGCGGCTGGGCTACTGCTTGTTTTACAAGCCCGGTTACTACGCTTCACACCCGCTGGAAGTGTTCTATGTGTGGCAAGGTGGCATGAGTTTTCATGGCGGCTTGTTAGGCGTCATCGGTTCTATGGTCTGGTTTGCCCACTCGCGAAAGCGGCCCTGGCTGGAGGTGGCCGACTTTGTGGCTCCCTGCGTGCCCACGGGGTTGGCGGCGGGGCGCATTGGCAACTTCATCAACGGCGAGCTGTGGGGTCGCTTTGCCAGTGCCGATCTGCCTTGGGGCATGGTGTTTCCCCAAAGCGGCTCCATGCAGCCGCGCCACCCCTCGCAGATTTATCAATTTTTGCTGGAAGGCATGCTCTTTTTCGTATTGCTGTGGCTGTTCGCGCGGCATCCAAGGCCGCGTGGTCGCGTGGCTGCGGCTTTCTTGATTGGCTATGGCGTGTTGCGCTTTATCGCCGAATATTTCCGCGAACCCGATAGTTACTTGGGCCTGCTGTCGCTTGGTATGAGCATGGGCCAGTGGCTGTGCGTGCCGATGGTGGTGGCGGGCATGGGGCTGTGGGTTTGGAGTGGGCGCCAGCCTGCGCCTGCACTCAACAAGTAAGGCAGCAAGGCCATAGCGCGATGACGCCATAACACGATGTCGATAGGCGAAATCTCCACCGCGCCGCTTGCCGGTGTGCCGGGCGGGTGGTGCGTACAAATCAGCCACCCTGGCCGCCTGAACGCCATGACGCGCGCCATGTGGCGGCAGTTGCGCGCCGTGTTTGAGCAACTGGGCGCCGACGCGCAGGTCCGCTGCATCGTGGTGCGGGGCGAAGGCGACGCTTTTAGTGCTGGCGGCGACATTTCTGAATATCCCGCCTTCCGCTTTGACCCCGCTGCGCTGCGCGATTTTCATGAAGGCGACGTGTGGGGCGCGCTATCCGCCATGCTCGCCTGTGACGTTCCTATGGTTGCCGCCATCGCAGGTCCCTGTATGGGTGCGGGGCTGGAGATTGCCAGTTGCTGCGATATCCGTATCGCCACGCAGTGCGCCCGTTTTGGCGCGCCAATTGCGCGGCTCGGTTTCCCCATGGCCCCACGTGAAGCGCAGCTGGTGATCGGTGCGGTGGGCAATGCTATGGCGCGGCGGATGCTGCTGGAAGCGGCGATTCTGGATGCGCGCGAACTGCAGGCCTGCAGTTTTCTGGCTGATGTGGTGGCGTTGGACGCGCTGACCGAACAGGCGGCAGAACGTGCCGCGCACATCACAGCGCTGGGACCCCAGGCGGCGCGTCTTAACAAGCAGACGTTTCGAGCCTTAAAAGGGGCTCTAGCGCAGGATGCCATTGGGCAGCCAGCTATGGAAAGAATAGTCGCTACGGCTTATGGCTACGCGGACAGCGCCGAGCACCGCGAAGGCATTGCCGCCTTCCTCGTCAAGCGCAAGCCCCAGTTCTGACGCCATTGCGCAATGGCCTGTGACGTTGTCGACTACACCGTGCCTTGCGTTTTAAGTTCTTTGGCTCACCCACATGCCACTGAGAATTTGAAAGTGGAATCGGCTTCCCTTTGCACCAACACCAAACCCGCCACCCATCCCGCTTGATGCCCGAAACACCCCACCTTTCACCCAACCGTTCCCACAACCTCTTCTCCGCGCTGCGCGCTGGCTTTCCTGCGGACCTGAATGCCACCGCGGTCGAATCCATTGCGCCCGATGGCAGCACGCTGTACTACACCTGGGGCGACCTGGACCGGGCCAGCGCCCGCATCGCCAACTTGCTTGAAGCGCTGCAGCTGCCCGCCGGTTCGCGCATCGCGGTGCAGGTCGACAAATCGGTCGAAGCTATGGCGCTGTATCTGGCCACTTTGCGCGCAGGCTTGGTGTTTTTGCCGCTCAACACCGCCTACCGCAGCGCTGAGGTCGAATATTTTGTGAATGACGCGCAGCCAGCCGTGGTCGTCTGCACGCCCGCCGCGTTCGGCCGGGTATCCAAAATCGCGTTCCAGGCGGGCACGCAAACCGTGTACACGCTGGGCGACGATCGCAGCGGAAGCTTGTTAAATCGTGCGGCCCACCACGCCGATACACAGCAGCCCGTGGCGCGCCAAGCCGACGATTTGGCCGCCATCATTTACACCAGCGGCACCACGGGCCGCAGCAAAGGCGCCATGCTGTCGCACGGCAATTTGCTGTCCAACGCGCGCACGCTGCACGACTATTGGGGCTGGAAGGGTGGCGACAAAAGTGAACTAAGCGGTGATGCACCTGGCGGACAGGGCAGCGAGCAGGGCGTTGAACAGAGCGCTGTGCAAAGCCCTGACGTACTCATCCACGCGCTGCCCATCTTCCACGTGCACGGCCTGTTTGTGGCCGTTCACGCCGCGCTGCTCAGCGGCAGCAAGATGATCTGGTTCGCTCGTTTTGACCCCGCCGCCGTAGTCGCGGCGCTGCCACGTGCCACCGTGTTTATGGGCGTACCCACGCTGTATGTGCGCATGCTGGATGTGGCTGGGTTACGGCCGGATATTGCGGCGCACATGCGGCTCTTCATTTCAGGCTCGGCCCCATTGCTGCTCGACACCTTTCGCGCCTGGCAACAGCGCACCGGCCACACCATCCTGGAGCGCTACGGCATGAGCGAGACCACCATGCTCACGTCCAACCCCAACACAGCTGATCCGCGCCACGGAGGGCAAAGCGAACGGCGCGGCGGCACCGTAGGCTTTGCGCTGCCGGGCGTCGATTTGCGCGTGGCCAACGGCGAAGACGTGCCGCTGCCGGCCGGCGAAATCGGTGCCATCCAGGTGCGCGGCCCCAGCGTTTTCTCTGGCTACTGGCGCATGCCTGAAAAGACGGCACAAGAATTCACCGCCGACGGCTGGTTTCGTACCGGCGATGTGGGCCAGATGGATGCGCGCGGCTACGTGAGCATCGTGGGCCGCAGCAAGGACTTGATCATTAGAGGTGGCTATAACGTGTACCCGGCGGAGATTGAGGCGGTGCTGAATGAACTGCCCGGCGTGTTGGAGAGCGCAGTGGTGGGCGTGCCGGATCCGGATTTTGGGGAGGTGGGGGTGGCGGTGGTGGTTTTGCGTGCTGGGGAGGCCGGAGCTGAAATTGAGCCAGAGTCGCTGCTGAGTGCGCTTAAGGACCAACTGGCGAATTACAAGGTTTCCAAGCACTGCGTGCTGGTGGCGGAGCTGCCGCGCAATGCGATGGGGAAGGTGCAGAAGAATGTGTTGCGGGAGGCATATGGCGGGTTGTTTGGTGTTGGATCACCTGCAGCGTCTGTACGGTGACTGGCCGCGAAATACTATCGAAACGATAGCTGATAGCGCTTGCTGCATGTGCGCTAGAGACCTATTTCTCTTATATTTTTGTTCGGCGTGTTTGAAGAGTTGATTGAAGGCTTGTGCACATGGGTAGCTGTGCGCTTTTGCTGAGAGCGGGTGCCGGGGGGTGCGCCCGGCGGCGCAGTAACTTTCTCTTGCGTCGCCAAGAGAAAGTCACCAAAGAGAAGGCGACCCCGCTGTCCGTGACCCCTTCGCTGCGCTACGAGGCAACCTGCGGTGCTCGCTTCAGGCGGGGTCTCGCTGAACTCGCACCTCCGGTGCTCAAACAGACGCGAGCCCTGATCCGCCTGAAGCTGCGCTCCTCGGCACGGACACACGGGTTGGAAGGCAGTGGGGCAAACAACCAAACAGCTGAACCTACTTTTGTGTCAAGTTCCGTGCGATTATGTCCCTCGCCGCAGTTGGCCGCTCTTTAGGGCGCGCGAGCTAATGCATGAGGTGATAGCGTCTTTTAAGCATAAGGAGCCCAAGCCGTGAGTCAAGTCCACCCCCTGGCACGTACAACACCACGCATTCGCACGGAGATCAAAAACTCTG